>CALVQE010000009.1 GCA_944355355.1 uncultured Bacilli bacterium | reverse complement strand
ATGTCAAATTTTTAGGATTTTTACTCAAATTTTAACCTTCAAGCCTTTTATTTATCGGTTGTCAATATTTTTTTCTTATTTTATTCATGTCTTTAACCTGCTTTAAATAGATAGGTACTTTAAAAAATTTTTATTATCATGTATAATAAGAATACAAAAGTCAGGTGATGAAATGAAAAAAATTAAAGATATGTGGAATAAGAATCGTGTTTTGTTTGTGTTAGCAGCTATAGTTATTATTTGTTTTATTATTATGCTTGTTGTTTGTGTGAAGTATTTTGTTGGTAATGGTAATTCTAATTATGGAGATCGATTAGATAGTATTAGTGATATTCCTTTAAAAGATGAGGATAAGAATGCTATTATTGCTAAGTTTCAAGAAAATGAAACGGTAACAAATGTTGAAGTTCGAACTCAAGGAAAAATTATTTATATTCGAGCTACTTTTGAAAATGTTACTATGGAAAAAGCTAAGGAAATTGCCAATGGTACTTTAAGTGTTATACCTGAAGAATATTTAACAAATTATGATATTCATTATACTTTAGTTAGTGAAGGTACGGAGAATCAAGAGGGCTTTATTGTTATGGGTGCTAAGAATATTGGTGAAAGTCAGCTACAAATTATTTGGAATAATAATACACCTATAACAACTGAGGAGTAATTTATGAAAAGAAAAAAGAAAAAGATTGTTATTTTACTTTGTGTTTTAGTTGTTCTTATTGCTGTTATTGGAGGATACTTTCTTTTACGGGATGAAAATCGTTTATCTTCTAGTGAACGTTTATGGATTACAGAAAATGCCAATGTTGTTCAAAATGTATATGTTTTAAATGATGCTAATTTGTTTGGAAATTTAGGCAATGGAGTATATTATTCTTTTTTGAATGATTTTAGTGAGGAATATAGTTTGCAGTTTAATCCTATTACTGTGACTGGTAGCGAGAGTCCTGATGGTCTTAGTTTAACTGTGACAAATGCACTTTTGGATCTCGATGTGCCATTTTATGAAGATCATTATGTTTTGGTTTCCAAGAAAAATGAAGTTAGTATTGGATTAGAGGATTTAGCTTCACAAAAAATTGGCGTTTTAAGTACATTTAATGATGTAGTGAAAAATTATTTAGGTGGTTCAGGCGCTTTAACTCTTTATTCTTCTTCTGATGAGTTATTTAATGCGTTGGATAGTGGCAATGTTTCTTATGTTATTGTACCAAGAATGGAAAATATGGATACAATTTTGGAAAAGAATTTATGGATTGTTCATCATTTTAGTGATTTGAAACGTTATTTTGTTTTGAGAGATAGTAATGATTCAGTTTTGTTTCGTATTATGCGAAAATATTTTGCTAAGTGGTCAGAAGACGCTTTAGAGACTGAGTTGTATGCTCAGGAACTTGCTTTGTTTCAAGGGGCTTTAAATGTTACAGATGCAATGGTTGATGAGATGAGAAAAACTACTGTTACTTATGGCTTTATGACTAATTTACCTTATGAAGTGTATGGTGATGGCGAGTTTGGTGGAATTTTGTCTGAGTATGTTGGGGCATTTGCAAAGTTTTTAAATTTAGATATTGAGTATAAACGTTATAGTAATGAGCGTAGAATGTTAAGAGATATGAATAATGGAAATATTTCGTTGTATTTTAATTATAATACTTCGTTTACGGCTGGATCTATTGTCGATATTAATCTTCCTCTTAGTTATGCTATTTATGCTCATGAGTCTAATCCGATCGTTATTTCTTCGTTAACTACTTTAGGTGATACGCCATTGTATGTTGAAGAAAATTCTTTGTTATATCAAAATTTAGCGTCTATTAATGGATTAAATTTAGTTACTTACAAGAAAGATGAGCTTAGTAAGGTACTTAAGGATGAAAATAATTTAGTTGTTATGGATGATCAAGTTGGGGAATATTTGAGACGTTCTTCTTTAAAGAAGTATCATTCTCGTTATATTGCTGAGCTAAACGTAAATTATTCTTTGAAATCAACTGGTAGTGAAACGTTTAATTTGTTATTGGCTAAGTATATGAATTATATTGATCAAGGTACTTTTATTGAAAAAGGAATTTATTCTGCTTCTGTAACTGAAAGTAAGGGTTCTTTCTTAAGTAGTTTGGCTAAGTATGCTTTGTATTCTGTTATTTTAATTATTTTGATTTTGTTATTAATTTATCGTTCTAGTAAGAGAATTCGTATGCAGAAAAAAATTAGAAAAGAAGATAAGCTTAAGTTTATTGATCAGTTAACTTCTTTAAAGAATAGAAATTATCTTAATGAAAGTCTTTCTAGTTGGAATAAAAATACTATTTATCCTCAATGTGTTGTGATGATTGATTTGAATCGTGTTCAAGAAATTAATGATACTTTAGGTTATGAAGAGGGAGACAGACAGATTAAAGGGGCCGCCAATAGTTTGATTAAGACTCAGCTTGATAATACAGATATTATCAGAACTAATGGAAACGAATTTATTATTTATATGGTTGGGTATAATCAAAAACAGATTACGAGTTATATTCATAAGTTGAATAAGGATTTTAAAAATTTACCTTATGATTATGGAGCTTGTATTACGTATAGTATGATTGATAGTGATTTGAAATCTGTTGAAGATGCAATTAATGAATGTGTTGATGATATTAAGAAACAAAAAGGAAAAGACGCGAGATGAAATTAAAAATGAGAATCCGAAATTTTTGGCATAGAATGTGGAAGACACTTTCTCGTAATGATATGCTTATTTTACCTGGACAGTTAGCTTTCTTTTTAGTTCTGGCAATTGTTCCGACAGTTACTTTAATTATTTATTTTGCTTCGTTGTTTAATGTTTCGATTGATTTTATGCGAGACTTTGTGATGAAAGCTTTTGGAAGTGAAATTGCTAATTTAATTATTCCGATGATTGATGATATTCATTTTTCTCCGGAAGTTTTGATTCCTCTTTTTGTAGCAATGTATGCAGCAAGTGGAGGGGCAAGTTCAATTATTGTAACTTCTAATCAGCTTTATCATATTGAAAATACAAACTTTTTAAGAAGGAAAATTAAAGGGCTTGTTATGACGTTTATTCTTGTTCTTTTGATTGTGTTTTTGCTACTTGTGCCTGTTTTTGGTGATAAATTTATTGAATTGATTCAATATGTTAATATAAGTACGGGGGTAACGAATCTACTTACTTATATAGTAAATTTGTCAAAGGGGCCTATTTCATGGTTTTTGATTTTTCTTTTAGTGAAAATTATTTATACGCTAGCTCCTGATGATAATGTGCCAAGTAGATGTACGACTAAAGGTTCTTTGTTTACGACATTAGGACTAGTTTTGAGTACGGTAATTTACTCTTTATATGTTAATAATGTTGCTCATTATGATGTGCTTTATGGAGGACTTTCTCATTTTGTGGTTTTAATGTTTTGGTTCTATATTATAGCCTACATTATTACGATTGGAATTGCAATTAATACGGATGATGTGGAAAGTTGGAAAAAATAGGTATTGTAAAATTGTAATTATTTCTAATACTAAGATTATGCACACCAGTATTATTCGTGCATCTATGGTTTGATCGCGTGATTTAAGAGAATACGGATTCAAAAGTAATACTGAGAAGGAAGGTTTTCTTCCTTTTTGTTTTTCTTTGTGTTAGAATAGATACGAAAGAAAAGGAATGAATATGAAAAAAATATGTATGGTTATTTTGGATGGTTTTGGGCTTAGTGATAACAAATTAGGTAATGCTGTTATGATGGCTCCACCAACGAATTTTTTAGAGTTATGGAAGAAGTATCCTCATAGTTTACTTGAGGCTAGTGAAGAAGCTGTTGGACTTGAGCATGGTCAGTTTGGTAATAGTGAAGTCGGTCATATGACAATTGGAGCTGGGCATAAGATTTTACAGTCTAATGAGTTAATTTTAAATTTTTTGAATGGTAATTATCATGAAAATGAAACGTTTGAAGAATTTTTAAATTTAGCTAAAGAAGGTAAACGTGTTCATTTGCTTGGATTACTTAGTGATGGGAAAGTACATGCGAATATTGCGCATTTATTAAGATTGTTGGAAATTTTTAGTCGTGAAGGAATTTCTAATGTTTTTATTCATGTAATTAGTGATGGCCGCGATACTGATATTCACTCATTGTATACTTATATTTCAATGTTAGAAGAAAAGATTAAAGAAACTGGTGTTGGTAAGATTGCTTCTATTTGTGGTCGTTATTATGCGATGGATCGTGATAAGAATTGGGATCGAACAGAACGTTATTATGATTTGCTTGTTTCTGGTAAAGGGGCTTTAGCAACTAGTATTCCTCAAGTGATTCAAAAATGTTATGAGAGAAATGTAACTGATGAGTTTTTACCACCAATTAAAACTAATGATTTTGCACCTATTTCTGATGGTGATATTCTTTTATGGACAAATTATCGAACTGATCGTGCCAAACAAATCATGAGTGCATTTGCAAGTAATAACTTTCAAGATTTTCCGATAAATGATCATCATGTGTTTGCGTATTCTTTTTTGCCAATTGATAATAAAATTAAAGCTAAAAATTTGTTAAATCGCATGGAAATTAAGAACCCTATGGGTGTTTATTTGTCACAGTTATCTTTAACACAAGCACGCATTGCTGAAACAGAAAAATATGCTCATGTTACTTATTTCTTTGATGGTGAAAGTAATGCGAGTTTGGAAGGATGTCAGAAGTTTTTGATTCCTTCTCCTAAGGTTGCAACTTATGATTCGAAACCTGAGATGAGTGCAGTAGAGGTTACGAAAAAATGTGTTAGTTGTATGGACAAAGATTATGACTTTATTTTAGTAAATTTTGCTAATCCAGATATGGTTGGACATACTGGCAATTTGGATGCAACTATTAAAGCTTGTGTGACGGTGGATTTGTGTTTGAAATTAATTTATGAAAAGGCTCAAGAGAATTTTTATACTTTAGTTGTGTTAGCTGATCATGGTAATGCTGATCAGATGCTTGATGAAAAGGGAAATCCTGTTACAACACATACGACTAGTCTTGTACCATTTATTATTACGGATGAAAAGATAGAGTTAGAAAGTCATGGTGATTTAACGAATGTTGCTCCAACGGTTCTTCAATATATGGAAATTACACCACCTAAGGAGATGCGTGAAACAAAGAGTTTATTAAAGAATCAAAGTAGATAAGGGTGTTATAATGGAGTATACAGTGTTGGATGTTATAATGCATATTCACTATAGAGAGAGTTGTTTTTTAAAGATTGATACGATGGAAATTGTGAATCCTTTTGATTATTTAAAAAAGTATTTGCCAGAAAATCCAAATGAGGAAGACTATCAAAAATTACCTTCTTTAGAATCGCTTCATATTTATTCTTTGCCTAGTTACGAATTTATTTGTCATAAAGAGATAATGTCCTATTACGTTAAAGAAATGATTGAGGACAAAGAGCTTAGAAAAAAATTGTTTTCTGCATTAAAATATCATGATTACATGGATAAGTTTTATGAAGTTTTGGAAAGCAATCATTTATATGATGAATTTAGAGATTTTTCTTTTGATTATTATTACTCTGTTTTTAAAGAATGGTGCAAAGAACGTGAGATACCTTTGGAATTTAAGAGTTAAGCTTTTAAATTCTTTTTGTTTAGTGAACCTTTTGCAATAGCGTACTAAAATAATTATTAAAAATTTGATTATTTTTTGAACGGTTAATATAATTGATTATAGACATTTTTTCTTATTGGAGGGATGAAATTATGGTTGAGCTTAAAGGAATAACAATTGGGGGTTTTAAAAATATTAATCGTGTGAACATCGAAATAGATGATATGATAAGTTTGCTGTCGATTAACAGTTATGGTAAATCTAATTGTTTGGATGCCATTGTTTTCGGTATGGATTTTATTCGTGAGAACGTTGAAACAAAGGATAGAATGATGAATTATTCGCCTTACAAACCGCTTAATTCAAAAAATTTATTTAAAGATTTTTCTTTTGAGATTGAATGTACTATTTCTAATGGGAATAAAGATATATATGTTCTTTATGGATATACGTTTAGGTGGAAAATGAATGATGAAAAAGGTTCTAAAATATTAAGTGAATTTCTTAAAATGAAGGAAGGTGATTCACAGAAATATACTAATTATATCAGCAAGGATAGCAAAAATGTATTTTATAAATCTTCTGCTACTGGATCTTGCAATAAGAAAATAAATATATATGATAATGAATTGGTTATAATAAAATTTTAGCATATGATAATCTTTATTATTTAGAAATTGTAAAAGCGATCAATAACATTAATGTTTATGTTGATAAACATTTTAATACGATGAATGAGTATAATATACAAGGTATGATTCGTAAAAATTATTTTGATTATAGTTTGGGGGATGATACAAATGTACCGAGGATATTATTTAAATTGTAAAAAGAATTTCCAGATAAGTTTAAGCTGATTGTTAATACTATAAAAGATATCTTTCCATTTATAGTTGATATAGAGCCGATTGAATATAATATGAATTTTGATAAGTATAATGAGAGTATGGAAAATGATACTTATATGGTAGCTAATAATATATATTTTTTAGTAGCGAAGGATAGAAATATTGTAAGCAATATAGAGTTTTCTGACATGTCGGATGGGGTTAGAAGAGTTTTGCTTATATTTACTACGCTAGTTTTAGCAGACATTAATCATTATGCTTTGGTTGGTATAGAGGAGCCTGAAAATTCATTGAATCCTAAAATACTCCAAAGATATTTAATTGCTTTAAAATCTTTTTCTAAGAACACTAAAATTATTATGACTAGTCATTCTCCTTATTTAATTAATTATTTGAAACCCCAAAAAATATATTTGGGTTTACCTAATGATGATGGTTTAGCTGTTTTTGCAAAGATTAAGGAAAGGTCTGTGAAACGCTTGTTAGCGGATGCGGATAAAATGGATATGCTTGTTGGTGATTATTTGTTTGATCTTATGAGTGGTACTGATGAAGATTTAAATACTATGATTAAATATGTGGAGTAGTTTATATGGTGGCTAACAAAAAATATGTGGTGATTTAGAGTGAATCGTCTTTCTTTTCTTGATAATAATTGTTATAATGTTTTAGAGGTTTGATAGTCATGATTGATACAACGAATTTAAATGAATTACAAAGAGAAGCTGTTTTACATAAGGATGGTCCTTGTTTAGTTATTGCTGGGGCTGGTTCTGGTAAAACGAAGGTACTTACGACTAGAGTTGCTAATTTGATTATGGAAGGTGTTCCTTCTTATCAGATTTTAGCAATTACTTTTACAAATAAGGCTGCTAAGGAAATGAAAGAAAGAATTCTTAATATGGTTTCTGAGTTGGATTCTTTTATTGGAACATTTCATTCTTTTGGGATGCGTATTATAAGGGAAAATGTAGAGTTACTTGGAATGCAACGTAATTTTACGATTTTGGATACTGAGGATGTAACAAGTTTGATTCGGAAGATTTTAAAAGATAAGGGTTATGATTCTAAGGAAGTTAGTCCTTATTTTGTACGGAGTAAGATTAGTTTTATTAAGAATGAGATGTTGTCTAATGCCGAGGTGGAAAAGTATTTTATTGATGATTTAGAGAAGATTGCATATGAAGTCTATTTGGAATATAATATGCGTTTAAAAAAGAACAATTCGTTTGATTTTGATGATTTGCTTAGATTACCAGTAGAGTTGTTTTTACATCATCCAGAAGTATTAGAGATGTATCAGAATCGTTATCGTTATATTTTGATTGATGAGTATCAAGATACGAATGAGGTTCAGTATAAGTTAGTTAAATTGCTTGCTTCAAAAAGAAAGAATTTGTTTGTGGTTGGAGATCCTGATCAATCTATTTATCAGTTTAGAGGGGCTAATTATAAGAATATTTTAAATTTTGAACGGGATTATCCTAATACGAAAGTTATTTCTTTGGAAGATAATTATCGAAGTACGAAGATGATTTTAGATGCGGCTAATTCGGTTATTCGCAATAATAAAGAGCGTAAGGAAAAGAATTTAAGGAGTCATCATGGTGAGGGCTTAAAGATACAGTATCACAGGAGTATGGATGAGAAAGATGAAGGGAATTATATTATTAAAGAGATCCGTTCTTTGTTAGATGAGGGATATCAGAAGAAAGATATTGCGGTTTTTTATCGGACAAATGCTCAGTCAAGAGCTTTGGAGGAACAGTTTTTAAAGGCAAATATTGCTTATAAGGTTGTTGGAAGTTATTATTTTTATTCACGAAAAGAGATTAAAGATTTGGTTTGTTATTTGAAGTTGCTTTTGAATCCTAGTGATGATATTTCTCTTAGAAGGGTTATTAATACTCCGAAAAGAGGTATTGGAAATACGAGTATTGAGCGACTAGAACAAAAGGCTTTAAGCGATGGAACAAGCATGTTTGAAGCTATTTCTGGAGGAAAGGAACAGGGTTTTAAAGATCTCATTTTAGAATTACAAAATGATGCTAAGTCTTTGTCTTTAACAGAGTTAGTTGATGATGTTTTGACAAAGTCTGGAATGAGAGCTGAGCTTGAAAATGTTGATAATTTAGAGAATGAGCTTCGGTTAGATAATTTGATGGAATTTAAAAGTATTACGGCGACGTTTGAGGAGACTACTGGTAGTGTTGATTTGGGGGACTTTTTGGATGAGATTAGTTTAATTGCCGACATTAGTGAGCATCAGACTAATGAGGATGTTGTTACTTTAATGACTTTGCATAGTGCAAAAGGACTTGAGTTTCCCGTTGTTTTCTTGTCAGGAATGGAAGATGGTATTTTTCCACATCAAAATACTTTAAATGAAGCAGGTGGAATTGAAGAAGAAAGACGACTTTGTTATGTGGGTATTACAAGAGCTAAGGAAAGATTATATCTTACTAATGCTCGTAGTCGGATGCTTTATGGACATACTAATCGGTTTATGCCTAGTCGTTTTTTAGATGAAATTGATGAGCAGTTAATTGAAAGGAAAGATATTGCTTCTTCTCAGGTTATAAATAAAGAAGAAATGTATCAAAATAGTGATGTAGAATATCAAGTTGGCGACGTGGTTATGCATACAATTTACGGCAGAGGGGTTGTTGTTGCTGTGGATAAGTCTATTTTAACTATTGCTTTTGGTAAGCAATATGGAATTCGAAAATTGATGAAAAATCATAAGAGTGTTAGAAAGTTAGGCGCTTAATGGGGTTTGATGCTTTAGAAATTGATTTGTATCGATATGCGATTGTTCATTTTGGAGTAGTACTTTCTAAGAAGGAAAATGTTCTTTCTTTTTCTTGGGCAAGTTTAAATGATAGTAATGCGTTACAAGAAATTTCTTCTTATCAACCTATAGCTAGCTTAGATGATTTTAGTGTTTATGATTTATTAAGTCCTTTTACTTTTCTTTTTTTACGTTATGATATACATCAAAAAAGGTATGTATCTACTTTGTTTGAGCGAAAAAGAGTTGGAGGGTATAAAGAGCCTTTTCAAAATTTTGAGATAGCAACTGGATATGGTAAAAAGTTATGTGTTTCGATAGATGATTTGATGAATCAATTAGAAGAGTTAAATCAACAGGATCAATTGATGTTGGAAAGAAGAAAGGAGAAAAGAAAATGAAAAATTTGACTTTGGTTGTTATGGCGGCTGGTATGGGAAGTCGTTTTGGAGGTTTAAAACAAATTACACCTATTGATGAGGTAGGAAATTTTATTGTTGATTATTCGGTTTATGATGCGAGAAAAGCAGGATTTAATAAAGTGGTTTTTGTGATTAAGGAAGAAAATTTGCATGATTTTGAACAAACGGTAGGGAATCGTTTAAAGAATCAAATTGACGTTTCTTATGCGTTTCAAAAAATTGAGGATGTTCCTATAGTGATGGATACAAGTTTGAGAGAGAAGCCTTGGGGAACTGTGCAAGCTGTTTTGTGTGCACGTGAGTATATAGATGGTCCTTTCGCGGTGATCAATGCAGATGATTTTTATGGTGCAGGGGCTTTTAAGGAAGCAGCTTCGTTTTTACAAGAATGTGATGATGCGTATACTTATGCTAATATTAGTTATCCTTTTGGTACTACAAAAAGTGAATATGGTGCGGTAAAACGTGGAGTGTTGTTTTTAGATGATGATGAGGTCACTTCTATTGTTGAGAGTAGTATAGGGTATGAAGACGGAAAATATATTGCATCTCCTTTAGATGGAGCTACACCTTTTGAAATTTCTTTGGATACTCCTGTTTCAATGAATTTTTTTGCTTTTCAAAAAGATGTTTTAGAGATTTTGGAAGAGTATTGGCAACAATTTTTTAATCAGGATAATCATTTGATTTTAAAACGTGAGGCATTACTACCTGAGTGTATTAATGAATATTTGCAAAAGAAACGTTTGAGACTTTTAAATCGTCCGACAACTGGTACTTGGATGGGGATGACTTATAAGAGTGATTTAGAGGTTGTAAAGAAAGAAATTAAAGTTTTAAAAGATAAGGGCGAGTATAGCGAAGATTTATGGGGGTGATATGATGGAAAACATCCAAGAAAGAATTCAAGAATTAACTAAGATTTTAGAGGAAGCTAATTATAATTATTATGTTTTAGATAATCCGACGATTACTGACCAAGAGTTTGATAAGTATTTAAGGGAGTTAGAGGTGTTGGAGGAAAAGTATCCAGAGCTAGCTTCAGAAAATTCGCCTACTAAGCGAGTTGGAGGACAAGTCATTGATAAGTTTGTTAAGCTTAGACATCAGATTCCAATGTTGTCTTTACCTGATGTTTTTAATGAAGATGAGATTCGAGCTTTTGATGAACGTATTCGTAAAAGCGGGTTTAAGCCTGAATATGTATGTGAACTTAAGATTGATGGTTTATCGGTTTCTTTGCATTATGATGCAGGTGTCTTTGTTACTGGGGCAACACGTGGGGACGGTGTGATTGGTGAAGATATCACGCATAATGTACGAACGATTAAAACGGTGCCTATGCGTCTTAGAGAACCGGTAAGTATTGAGGTACGTGGGGAAATTTATATGGGTCGTGAGACTTTGGCTAAATTAAATTATGAACGAGAACAGCTGGGGTTACCAAAGTTGCAAAATTGTCGAAATGCAGCGGCAGGGTCTATTCGTCAACTCGATTCTAGTGTCGCGGCTCAAAGAAATTTAGATACATGGATATATCATTTGCCAAATCCACTTGATTATGGAATAAAAACGCATTTTGAGAGCTTGGAATATATGAAGAAGTTGGGTTTTAAAGTTAATCCAGCTAATCGGTTAGTTAAGAACATTGATGAGATTTTAGCTTTTATTCATGAGTATCACGAGAAGAGAGCAACTTTGCCTTATGATATTGATGGTGTGGTTATTAAGGTGAATGATTTACGGATGCAACAAGAACTTGGGTATACTTCTAAGTATCCGAGATGGGCGATTGCTTATAAGTTTCCGGCAGAGGAAGTTTTAACGAAATTAACGGATATTGTGTTTACAGTTGGAAGAACGGGTAGAATTACACCTAATGCGGTTTTGGAACCAGTTATTGTAATGGGGTCAACGGTAAAAAGGGCAACATTGCATAATGAGGATTATATTGTGGAAAAGGGACTAAAGATTGGCGATATTGTGTCTATTCGCAAGGCTGGTGATGTGATTCCTGAAGTTGTAGAAGCAAAAGTGGAAAGACGGACTGGTAGTGAGAAAGATTTTGTAATGATTAGAAATTGTCCTATATGTGGGTCTCCACTTCAAAAGAAACCTAATCAAGTTGATCATTATTGTATGAATGAGGAGTGTCCAGCAAGACATATTGAGGGACTTATTCACTTTGTTTCACGTCATGCGATGAATATTGATGGTTTGGGAGAACGTATTATGGAAGACTTCTTTAATTTAGGTTTTATTAAGTCTATTCCTGATATTTATCATTTGGAAAGTCATCGTGAGGATTTGATCGAACTTGAAGGATATGGAAATAAGAGTGTTGATAATTTGCTGGAAGCTATAGAAAATAGTAAACATAATAGTTTGGAGAGGTTGTTGTTTGCTTTAGGCATTGGAGGAATCGGAGATAAGACGGCACTTCTGTTAGCTAGAACTTTTAAAAATTTAGATAATCTTGCATCTAAGAGTAAGGAAGAGTTACAGCAGATTAAAGACATTGGACCTATTTTGGCTCAAAATATAGCGGATTATTTTGCCGATGAAAAGAATCAGGATCTTATTAATCATCTTAAAGATTTAGGGCTTAATGTGAAGTATCTTGGTGAAGAGATTAAAGAGAATGATTTGATCAGTGGTAAGAGATTTGTTGTTACGGGAACAATTTCTTTTATGGGAAGAGATGAGATTGAAAGTATTCTTTCTAATTATGGTGGACATCCTAGTAGCAGTGTTTCTTCGAAAACGGACGTTGTAATTGTTGGTGAGAAAGCTGGTAGTAAAGAAACTAAGGCTCGAGAACTCGGAATTGAAATTTGGGATGAAGAGAAATTGTATTCTGTTTTTAAAGATTTAGATGAGGTTTAAGAGAAAGAATCCTGGTAAAACGGGATTTTTTTTGTCTTATTTTGCCGAATGGTTTGAAAGCCTATATGGATTGTAAGATAAAAATTAATGGTTCCGCAGAGATTCTGCAGAGTTTTGCAGAGCACTGCAGAGTTTTCTTGGTTTCAGTTTGAAAAAGAAGATTTGCAAAAGTTATTAACATTTTGTTAAAAAGATATTGACAAACAACTGTGTTATTCATATAATGTTAATAACAGGTGGCCAAACTGTTAAATTTTTAGTGAATGTTATTCACAAAATGATAAAAACATAAAGAAGGAATGTATGAATTCTGAAACAAAAAAATTCTGATGAAATCATTAGAGGAATATCAAACGAAAGAAAAAGAGTTAGTTTCGTCTATTCAGCAAGGTTATATAGGAAAGAATACTTATAAGGTTACTTTGAAGAATGGGAGAGAAATGATCAATGATCAAATTACAAAGAAAGGAGATAGTGGAGATGCTGCAGTAATTTTAGCTATTACTTGTGATCATAAATTTTTGGTAGTTGTGCAAGCAAGGCCTAATACATGGGAAATTGTTGCGATTGAGTTTCCAGCTGGAATGGCTGAGTTAAATGAAGTTGGTGAAATGACCGCGGTTCGAGAACTTATGGAAGAAACGGGATATTCTCCGCAAAAAATTTCTAAACTTGAGGATCATTATCAAGATCAGGGATGCAGTAAGGGAGTTATTACAACGTATTTGGCAGAAGGATGTAAAAAAGTGGGTGAGCCTAAGTTAGATGCTGATGAAAATTTAAACTATGTTTTGCTTACCAAACGTGATATTGATGAATTAATGTTTGGGCGTCGTAGTATTCCTACTAGGGTTAGACAGTTTTTGAAAAATTTATTATTAAAGCTTTTAAGGATCAATTCTCAACTCTTTGAAATGGAGAGAAGAGAATTAGAACTTAAAATACAACAGGAAGCTTTAATGAGAGAAATTGGTATACGTGATGCGAATTCAAAAATTGCTTATTTAAGTTATAAATTAGAAAGAAAGTAAATTTTTTTAAAAAATGATATTAACAAATAATTAAAAAGAAAGAGGAGAGAAAGATATGAAAAATTTAGAAGAAGTACAAGAAGCAATCTTTGTGATTGATATGAATAATGGATTTTGTGAGGAAGGGGCCCTTGCTGATCCAATGATTAAAAATATTGTTCCAAATATTAAAGAGATTATTAAAGGGGGATTGAAAAGAAAAAGTAGTTTGTTTTTTGTAAATGATAAACATACTGAAGAAAGTGTAGAATTAAAAAGATATGCAGGGCATTGTAATACTTTAGAAGAACAAAAAACAATTCAAGAATTAAGAATCTTTGAAGCGTATGCTGATAGAGTTTTTTATAAGAATTCTACATGTGCTTTATTTGCACCAGGAATGATGGAGATGTTACTCCAAATGAAAAATATAAAAAGAGTTATTATTACGGGTTGTTGTACGGATATTTGTATTATGAATTTTGCAGTTGCTTTAAGAAATTTTATGGATGAGTGGAATGTAGATGTGGATATTGTCGTACCAAAAAATGCTATAGAAACTTTTCATATTCCTAAAGTTCATGAAAGAGAGGAAGCAAACAATTTTGGATATCGTGTTATGGAAAGTAGCGGAATTCGTTTAGTAAAGGAGATGGCTTAATATGAATGAACTTAATTTAGCAATGGCAACTGATTTGTATGAACTTACAATGGGGCAAGGATATTTTAATGAGAATAAAATGCAAGAGATTGCTGTATTTGATGCCTTTTTTCGAAAAATGCCTTTTGATTCTGGATATGCGATTATGGGTGGATTAGATGAAGTGATTCGAGTGATTAAAGATTTTCATTTTACAGAAAAAGATATTGAGTATTTTAGAAGTCTGCATTTGTTTACAGAGCCTTTTTTAGAATATTTAAAAAATTTTCGCTTTCACGGCAGTATTTATGCTATTCCAGATGGCACGGTTGTTTTTGGTGGAGAACCTCTTGTAACGGTGAAGGCTCCTTTGATAGAAGCACAACTTATTGAAACTGTGTTATTAAGTTATTTAAATTCTCATATTTCGTGGACAACTGCTTCGAAAAGAATTAGTGAGGCAAGTAATGGTATGGCAATTAGCGAGTTTGGTCTTCGCCGGAGCATGTCTCCAATAGCAGGTCTTTATGCAAGTAAATGTAGTTTTATTGGAGGTTGTAAATCTACTTCCAATGTACTGGCGGGAGAGATTTATGGTATCCCTGTCAGTGGGACAATCGCACATAGTTATATTACCTCTTTTGACTCAGAATATGATGCGTTTTTGGCTTATGCTAAGGCTTATCCTCATGCTTGTACATTACTTGTGGATACTTATGATGTTTTAACGAGTGGACTACCTAATGCGATTCGAGTGGCTAAAGAATATTTAATTCCACAGGGATATAGCCTACAAGCTATTCGTATTGATTCAGGGGATCTTGCTAAGTTATCTAAAGAAGCACGGAAGATGCTTGATGAGGCAGGACTAAGTGATGCGAAAATTTGTGTTTCAAATGGATTAGATGAAAAGGCTATTCGATCTTTATTAGAACAGGGGGCACCAATAGACTTTTTTGGAGTAGGTGACAATATTGTGTTACCTAATTATGCTCGCGTTGGTGTTGTTTATAAAAATGTGGCTTTACAAAAAAATGAAAATGAAGAGTTTATTTCAAAAATAAAAGCGAGTAATGATGAAGCCAAAGCAATTACTCCTGGGTATAAAAGAGTTTATCGTTTTTATGATAGAGAAAGTAATTTAGCACTTGGCGATGTTTTAGCATTTTATGATGAAGAGATTCCAAAAGATGAATTTACTTTGATTGATCCAGTGAATAATTTAAATCAAACGACGATTCGAGATTATATGGTTCGTGAACTTCAGGTTCCTATTTTCTTAGATGGAATGGTTGTTTATGATGATCCAGATATTTACGCTAAACAAGTTTATTGTGAGGCTCAAATGAAGACAATTCCGGAGGAAGTAAGACGTTATGATAAGCCACAGAAATATTTTGTAGATATGACTGTGGATCTTATGAAAAAGAAAAAGGAATTACTTATGCTTGCGAAACATCAAGGAATGTCTTTAAAAAGAGTTCGTTAGGGGTGAATTTTTATGAATAAAGAATTTGGATATGTTCGGGTCTCTGCTGTTGTTCCAGAGTTAAAGGTTGCTAATCCGGTGTTTAATACGGAAGTGATTTTAAAGGAGATGGATATTTTGGAAAGTAAGGGCGTGCAAATTGCTCTTTTTCCAGAACTTTGTTTGACGGGTTATACATGTGGGGATTTATTTTTACAGGATTTGCTTTTAGAAAGCGCAAGAGATGGTTTAGTGAAAATAAAACAGGCTACGAAAGATAAAAATATTTATGTTATTGTAGGGCTTCCTTTTCTTGTTGGAAGTGAACTTTATAATTGTGCTATAGTAGTTGGAAAAGGGAGTATCTTAGGAATTGTTCCTAAAACTTACATTCCAAATTATCAAGAGTTTTATGAAGCCAGATGGTTTTCTTCAGCTAGTCATTTAAAAGTAACAGAGATTGTTTTTGATGGTGAGGTTATACCTATTGGTAATGATTTGTTGTTTCAGGATACTGAAAATAATGAAATTCGATTTGGTATTGAAATATGTGAAGATGCATGGGTATCAAATTCACCAAGTACGAGTCTAGCTTTGAATGGTGCGACGATGATCTTTAATTTATCGGCAAGTAACGAAGTGATTGGCAAGTATGAATATCGTAAAAATTTACTTAAAATGTTGTCTTCTAAAAATATTTGTAGTTATGTTTATGCTTCTAGTGGCGTGAATGAATCTAGTTCGGATTTGGTTTTTTCGGGTTTCGCGGGAATATTTGAAAACGGAACGTTGTTGCAAGAAAATGAAAGATTTTTGTTTGAAACAAATCATATTATTGAAGATGTAGATATTGGGAAGATTGTAAGTGATCGAAGAAAAAACAAGAGTTTCTTTGCTCAAGATCTTTTAAAGTCGCGTATTATACCTATAACTATTATTGATACAAATCAAGATTTTTTGCGAAAGTATTCTATGATGCCATTTGTACCTAAAAATATTCAAGATAGGCAGATGCGATGTGAAGAGATTATTCGTATTCAAGCTTCAGGTTTGGCTAAAAGGATGAAGGCTACAGGTATAAAAAAGTGTGTGATTGGACTTTCCGGAGGACTTGATTCAACGCTTGCTTTTTTAGTTATTATGGAGAGTTTTAAGATGTTAGATATTCCTAATAAAAATTGTATTGCGGTGACTATGCCTGGTTTTGGAACAAGCAAGAGAACACTTAAAAATTCATTAAAGCTTATTGAAACTTATGGGGTAAGTGGAATGGAAATATCTATTAAAGAGGCTAGTTTACAACATTTTAAAGATATTGGGCTTGATAGTTCTAAAAAAGATGTCACTTACGAAAATACGCAAGCTCGTGAGCGAACGCAGGTATTGATGGATCTTGCTAACTTACATCAGGCACTCGTCATTGGAACTGGGGATTTGTCTGAACTTGTGCTTGGGTGGTGTACTTATAATGGAGATCATATGTCTATGTATGCAGTCAATACTTCTATTCCTAAAACGTTGGTCAGATATTTGGTTGAATACTTTGCTTGGAAAGAAGAAAATGAAAGGATAAAAAAGACGTTGCAAGATATTTTAGATACGCCAATTAGTCCAGAATTATTGCCACCTGATGCTAAAGGAAATATTATGCAGAAAACGGAAAGTGTTGTTGGTCCTTATATTTTGCATGATTTTACGATTTATCACTTTTTGCGTTATGGGGTTAGCCCAAAGAAAATTGAATTTTTAGAAAATCATGCTTTTCAGGGGATGTATTCTAAGGAAGAGATTCATAAATGGTTGGATTTTTTCTTTCAGAGATTTTTTAGTCAACAATTTAAGCGTAATTGTATGCCGGATGGGGTAAAAGTTGGAACGGTTAGTGTTTCTCCTAGAGGAGACACACGAGTGCCTAGTGATGCTTGTGCAAGTATTTGGAGGGATCACTCATGAAAAGTTTACAAGTAGTTACACCAAGTGAACCTTGTATGTATCATTGTCCCTTTTGTATTTCTAGAACGCATCGTCACTTTAATCATTTTCAAAATGTTTATCAAGATGACTTTGAAAGTTGGAAAAGGTCTTTAGAGCAAGTTTTAGAAGAAAATAAAGATTTAAAAACGGTTGTGATTACAGGAACGAATGAGCCGATGCAAACGCCTAAGTGTGTTCAAGATGTTTTAGATATTGTTCGGGCAAAGAGAAAAGATGTTACGATTGAAATTCAAACAAGGCATTATTTGCCAAATCGTCTTTATGAAGAAGTAGATATTGTAGCTTATAGCATTTCTTCATTTTCGCTTCTAGATAAGATTCATGGGTGTGGGAAGAAGAATCGCTATGTTATTATTCTTACAGATTCTTTTGCTCATAAATCTTTGCAGGACATTTTAGAAAAAATTCCTGATACGGTTTCTCAAGTTACCTTTAAAGTATTACAAGGTAGTAAGGAGGGAAATACTGAAGTGGATAAGTGGATTTATCTTCATAAATTGGATGATGAGAGTGTACTGAAATTAAAAGAGGATGTTTTAGAATATAGTGGAAAAAAATCTATTTTCTTTGATGCATGTTGTATGGATGCAGCGGGACGTTATGCGATATTTCGCTGTGATGGTAAGGTTTATAAAGATTGGGATGAAGTAAAATGAGAATAGGAATTTTTGGAGGCAGTTTTAATCCTCCTCATAAAGTACATAGGCAAATTGTAGAAATGTTAAAAGCTAAGGGATATGTAGATAAAGTGATTGTTGTGCCAACGGGGACTCATTATGAATATAAAAACAATTTAGTGAAGAATCAATATCGTTTAGATATGTTATCTCTTTTGTTTTACGATTTGGATTATGTCACGATTAGTTCTTATGAAATGAAGGGGTATCCGGTGTATACGTATCAAACTTTAGAATACTATCAAAGTTGTTATCCTCATGATGATATTTATTTCATTTGCGGAATGGATAATTTGAGTTATATCCATAAGTGGAAGCATCCTGAAGTGATTGCTAGGTTTCCTTTATTTGTTTTGACAAGAGGAGAAAGCTCTATATTTGATCACAGTTTTGATGCAACGATTATTCCTTTTGAACATTCTAATATTTCTTCTACTTTAGTACGTGAGAAATTAAGACGAAATGAATCTATCTCGGCTTTTGTTCCAAAGACAATTTCAGATTATATTTTAAAATATCAATTATATAGGGAGTGATTTTATGGATAATGTTGAACAGTTAGTTAAAAAGTTAATAGAGAAGAAACTTGGTATCGCTTTTATGGAAAGTGCTAGTGGGTTTGCTAATGCTATTACAAACGTGGAAGGTGCTAGTGAAATTTTGCAGTTTAGTGCAGTGACCTATAGTAATGAATTTAAAATGAAAATGGGAGTACCACAAGAAGTTATTGAAAAGTATACGGTTTATAGTAGGAAAACAGCGCGTGAGATGGCACGAAGTATCAGTGATTTTAGTCATTCTTCTATTGGTGTTGGTATTACAGGAAAGTTAAATCGTGTCGATAAGTATAATTTGTACGGAGAAGATCATGTTGTTTTTGTTGCAGTTTATTATCAGAATACATTTTATGAATTTACGTATCTTGCTCAAGAGAAAAAAAGAAATGATAATAAGGAGGCTTTAATATCGTTTGTCCTGCAAAAGATTTTGGCGTTGTTATGACTTATTTATGAAAAAATTTGGAATTAATGGTACAATATTAATGGAGTTGATGGTATGGCGTATAAAAGTGAAGAGGAGTTTTTAGCTCATTATGATCCAAATGAATTTGATAGGCCTTCAGTGACAACTGATATTTTACTGGTTAGTATTAGTGATGAGGCTCCAACAAATTATCGAAAAAGCAAGAAGAAATCTATGAGTATTTTACTGGTGAAAAGATGCGATTATCCTTTTAAAGATAAGTGGTGTTTGCCAGGTGGTTTTTTAAGGATGGATGAGGAATTAGAAGATGCTCCAAAAAGAATTTTAGCAACAGAGACAAATTTACATGATATTTATTTAGAGCAGTTATATACTTTTGGTGGTGTTTATCGTGATCCACGTATGCGAGTATTGTCTGCTTCTTATATTGCTTTAGTAGATAAAAATCGCTTGCCTGAGAAGATTCATGAAAGTGCCAAGTGGTTTGATCTTGATTATTTAGAAGAAGATGATCATGTGAAAGTCTATTTATCTAGTGATGAAGAAAATTTTTCTTTTGAGATTAAGAAAATATTACAGGAAAAAACAACGGATCGTTATCATTTTGAAATTGTTTCCAATGATTCTTTAGCGTTTGATCATCCTCTTATTGTTTGGAGTGGAATCGAAAGGCTTAAAAATAAGATTAGTTATACGGATATTGTCTTTAATATGATGCCTGAGTATTTTACACTTGGAGAGCTTCAGAGGGTTTATGAAGTTATTTTACATAAGAAACTTCTTGATCCCGCTTTTCGAAGAATTATTGCTGACAAAGTAGAAAAAACAAATTTGATGGAGACAGGAGCTGGGCACAGACCTTCTTATTTGTATCGTTATAAAATGAGGAGACGTGATTAATCGTTGACTTTTTCTGAAATAATAAGTATATTAATTACAGAAACACGAGGAAGATAGGAGTACTTTTTTATGGCTTTTCTAGAGAGATAAGGGTTGGTGGAACTTATTAAAGTGTATTAAAGGAATAAAGCTATTGGAGTGGATCGGTTGGACCGTTAAAACTAGAAAGTGCATGGAAACATGAAATAAGGTGGTACCGCGGATTTAACAGTTAATTCGTCCTTTAGGGGATGATAACTGTTTTTTTATTTAGAAAGAGAGGAATATTTTATGCGAGAATTTACGGAACAAGAATTGGTTAGAAGGGAAAAGTTAAAAAATATTCAAAATCCTTATCCAGAAAGATTTGAAGTTAATACGGAAATTAAGGATGCCAAAGAGTTGCCTGATGAGACTACTGGTGTACGTGTGGCTGGTCGTATTGTTTTGATGCGTAAGATGGGAAAGATGAGTTTTTTAACTATTGGTGATATTGGTGGAAGAATTCAAATTTCTGTTAAGATGGATATGATTGGTGAAGAGCCTTATCAGGAATTTAAACAGAATTATGATTTAGGTGATTTTATTGGTGTTGTTGGAGAAGTTTTTACGACCCATACTGGAGAAAAGACTATTCGGGCGAGTGAAATAACTTTTTTAGGTAAAGCACTTAGACCACTTCCTGAAAAGTTTCATGGCCTTGAAGATCAAGAAATGATTTATCGGGAACGTTATGTTGATTTGATTATGAATGATGATGAGAAGAAGAAGTTTTTGTTTCGCAGTGCTTTTATACGCGAGCTTAGAAATTATTTAAATGATTTGGGTTATGTTGAAATTGAAACACCTATTTTAAATAATAAGGCTAGTGGCGCTACGGCTAAACCTTTTATTACACATCATAATGCTTTAGATATTGATCTTTATTTGCGTATTGCACCGGAAACTTATTTAAAAAGAGCTATTGTTGGTGGTTTTACTAAGGTTTTTGAGATTGCACGTTGTTTTCGTAATGAGGGAATGGATGGTACTCATTTACAGGATTTTACGATGATTGAAGGATACGGGGCTTATTTAAATTATAAAGATAATATGGTTTTGTTACGGAAAATGTTACAGACTATTATTGAAAAATTGTTTGGGACTTTGTGTGTCCAGGTTGGCGATAAGATGGTTGATTTAAGTGGGGAGTGGCCTAGTGTAAGTTTCCGTGATTTGATTTTACAGTATGGTAATATTGATATTCATGTCTATAATACAAAGGAAAAGCTTTTAGAACAAATTCGAGCTTTGAATATTGAAATTGATTCAGAAGTTCCTTTAGAAAATCTAGGTTATGGTAATTTAGTTGATCAACTTTATAAAAAGGTTGCGCGACCTCATTTGGTTAATCCGGTCTTTTTGGTTGAACATCCAATTAGTTTAAGTCCTTTGGCAAGAGCTAATGATGATGATCCAGAAATTACGGATCGTTTCCAACTTGTTATTAATGGAGCTGAACTTATTAATGCTTATTCTGAACTTGTTGATCCTCAGGAGCAGGAGCGTCGTTTGGAAGAGCAAGCAAGGTTAAAAGCTAATGGTGATGAAGAAGCTATGCCAATGGATTATGATTATATTCATGCTATGGAGTATGGTATGCCTCCTATTAGTGGTTGGGGTATGGGTATAGATCGTTTGATTCAACTTTTGACTTCTAGTGAAAATATTAAAGATGTTGTGTTATTTCCTTTGATGAAGCCAAGGGATTAGGATTCACTCTAAGTACGATTTTACTTAGGGTTTTTCTTTTATAACTTTTACCCATGGTCAATGTTATCTATCCCTAATCTTCGATACAATGAAATGGGTGAATATTATGAGTCATGAAAGGGAAATGCTTAATTTGGCAAATAATATTAAAAAGTATCGTTTAGCTAAGGGTTTGACTCAAGAGGAGTTTGCTGAGATGATTAATAAGACGGCAAATTATGTTAGTCAGTTAGAAAATGCGCGTAAGGGAGTGCAGTTGCAAACTGTTTTTGATATTGCTGAGGCTTTAGGTGTTGAGGTTAAGGAATTGTTTGAATATTGTGAACGTGTGGATGGAAGAATTACAAAGTATAAAAAAGTTTATCATTAATTTCACTTAATTTTCATCAAAAATGGTATGAAAAGCACTTTAAATTCTATGCTTTTGTGCTATAATACTCGTGGAGGAGGATAAAATGAAGAAATTGTTTAAAGAGCATGATCTAGTAAAAATCATTTCTTTAGTATTACTTGTTATTTTTGTATTGTCATGGATTATTCCAACTGGCTCATATTCAACAGGTGGTAGCTTTGTTGATGGTGAGGTTAGTCAACTTGGGTTAGCTTCTATTTTTTATGGATTTTCTTATGCTTTACAAAATTACTATATGCAAATTGCTTTTTTACTAGTTGTTGGTATTTTTTATGGTGTTGTTTCTAAAACAAATGGCTATAAGGAAATGGTAAATCGTTTTGCTAAGTTTGGTAAGAATAAAGAAATTATTATTTCTTTAGTGATTTCTTTAATTATTGCTGTTTTAGCTTCAATGCTTAATAATACGATGGTGCTTATTGTATTTATGCCATTCTTGATTACAGTTTTAAGAAAGATGGGCTTGAGTAAAATAAGTGCACTTGCAACGACTTTTGGCTCTATTTTAGTTGGTGTTTTAGGTGTTACGATTGGAACAGAAGGGCTTGATGCTTTTGTAAGTTATTTGACTTACGCTGGTTCAGATGTAACTATTTTAACGGAACTAGCTGTACGAATTGGTATTTTTGTACTTGCCTATGTTTTGTTTAGTTTCTTTAACGTTATGGCTATTAAAAAGAGCTTAAATGGTGAAGGGGCGAAAGAAGATTTACAAGATGATGCTTTTTATGTTGAAGACGACAGTAAAAAGAAGAAACATAAAATTTGGCCAATTGTTACGTGTTTTGTAATTGTTTTCATTTTTATGGTTTTAGGTTTTACGTATTGGAATACGTCTTTAACTGGAACGACTATTTTTGGAATTGAAATTTTTGAAGAATTTCATGAGAAAATGATGGAAGTTGAACTAGGTGGTATACCTATTTTCCAAGCTTTACTTGGTGGTGTATCCAATGTATTACAAGCTGATATTGCTCCAGCATTTGGTTCATGGTATTTATTTGATTTTTCTATCGTTATAGGTATTATGACTGTAATCATTGCTTTTGTTTCACGTATGAAGTTTAATGATTTCTTTGCAAATGCTTGGGATGGAATTAAGAAAATGGTTAGACCTACTTTGTATTTAGTACTTGCTTATTTAGTCTTTGTATTTATTTATTGGTCACCATTTATTCCAACAATCGTCAATGCAGTTGGTGAACTTGTGGATGGCTTTAATCCATTTATTGGTACAATTCAAGCTATGATTGCTTCATTCTTTAATACTGATTTTGCATTTATTGGCTATACTTATGCTTATTATGTTGGCAGTTTCAGTGGTGTCGAGGGCAATGTTATGTTCTTGATCTTTACAACGATTTATGGATTAATCCAATTTATTACACCTATTAGTGTCTTCTTGTTATTTGGTCTTTCTTATATGAAGATTCCTTATAAGAAATGGTTATCTTATATCTGGAAGTTCTTTGTAGGTATGTTAGTTTGCTTACTTGTTATTTTTGCTTTACTAGCATATTTGTAATAAAGAAAAAACTCATCTTGTAAGATGGGTTTTTAAGTGTTGAAGGAGGAAAAGTGATTTATGGAATATAAGAAAATAGATGAGAATCATATTGTGGTTCGTATTCAAAAGGGAGAAGAAGTATTAGAGCAGTTAAGTCTTTTGGCTATGAAGGAGAATATTTTAGCTGGGGAGATTACTGGTATTGGCGCTAGTAATAAGGTTGAGATTGGCCTTTTTAATACGGATACTAAGGAATATAAAACAACGGTAAAGGAAGGAATGTTTGAAATTACTTCTTTGCTTGGGAATATTAGTCGGAAGGATGGCGAGGTGTATTTACATTGTCATATTAATTTTAGTGATGCTAGTTTGACAACTTATGGTGGTCATTTGGTAAAGTGTTTTATTTCGGCAACTTGTGAGATTATTGTTACGGTGCTACACGGAAGTATTGATCGTAAGTTTGATGAGAATATTGGTTTAAATTTATTTTTGTTTTAGTGAATAAAAATCCTTCTATTTTTCCATGATTATCATAGGATGATTAAGGAGGATTTTTTTATGTTCTATAATTTTGGGTATGAGGTTTCGATTATTCTGAAGAAAGCTGAGAAGGAACGGTATGTGCTTAGACATCCATATGTGGGAACGGAACATTTGATGCTTGCTTTGCTTTCTTTTGATGAAGAGGTTCGTACGCTTGCTATGGAATATGGTGTTACTTATGATGATTTTCGGCAAGCTCTTATAGATACGGTTGGTATGGCTAGTAAGGCAACGGATATTAATTTGTATACGCCTATGTTGAAAGAGGTTATAGAGATTGCTGGTATGGAGGCTAAGGATAATAATAAAGGTGTTATTTTGCCTATTCACCTTTTTAAAGCTATTTTAGAGGAAGGTGAAGGGATTGCGTATCGCATTTTTTTAGAGATGGATGTTCCTACAAAGGAGATGTATCAAAGTGTTAAGAAGACTCCTGTTTCTAGGGAACTTTCAAATAAGAATTTAGAGATTTTAAAGATTGGTGTTCGTATGAATGATGTGGTGAAGATGCGAGAAAAGGTTGTTGGGCGAGATAAAGAGATGGAGATGCTCTGTGAGACGTTACTTAGAAGGCAAAAGAATAATCCGCTTTTGATTGGTAAGGCTGGGGTTGGTAAAACGGCTTTGGTTGAGGAGCTTGTCCGAAGAATTAAGAATAAAAGTGTACCTATTGAGCTTCAAAATATGGAGGTGATTTCTCTTGAGATGGGGTCTTTGGTGGCTGGGACTAAGTATCGTGGTGAATTTGAGGAACGTCTTAATAAGATTATTAAAGAGGTTATAAAGGAACAAAATATTATTTTGTTTATTGATGAGATTCATACGATGGTAAATGCTGGTGGTGCTGAAGGAGCAATCGCGGCTTCGGATATTTTAAAACCTTATTTAGCTAGAGGGGATATTAAGATTATTGGGGCGACAACTTTAGAGGAGTATCATGAGTTTATTGAAAAGGATAGGGCTTTGGATCGAAGGTTTGAACGTATTTTAATTGAGGAACCTAATGAAGAGGATATGATGGAGATTTTGAAGGCTGTTAAACCAACGATTGAGAATCATTATAAGGTTTGTATTACGGAAGAAAACCTTCATGATTTTTATGTGCTTAGTGAGGAGTATTTATTTACAAAGTGCAATCCAGATAAAACAATTGAACTTATTGATTCGGTATGTGCGAGAATTCGCTTAAAAAATTGTGAACATACAAGTAAGAGTTCTTTATTAAAAGCGGTGAAAAAACGTAAGGAAAAGTGCATTAAAAATGGAGATTTTGAAATGGCTATGAAAGAGGCTAATTTGGAGCATTCTTTGAAAAGTGAACAGGATAGTAACGAGGGTATGGCTTCAATTTGTAAGGATGATATTTTGGAGGTTATTGAAAGTAAGACTAAGGCTTTATTAAGAGTTCCTTTTATGGAAAGGTTTGAACTTTTAAAGAAAAAGTTATCAGAAAATGTTTTGGGGCAGGAAGAAGCAATTCAAAAAATATTGGATGTTTTGTGGGCTGAAAAACGTAAGGGAACAAGTTTTTTGCTTGTTGGAGGTAGTGGTGTTGGTAAGACTTTGACGGTTAAAGTTTTTAGTGACGCGTTGAAAATGAAAATGCTTCGGATTGATATGAGTGAGTATTCTTCTTTAGAGAGTGTTCACAGGCTTATTGGCGCACCTCCAGGATATGTTGGGTATCAGGAACCTTATGTTTTAGAAACACTTCGTGAACAACCTTTTACAACGGTTTTGTTTGATGAGATTGAGAAAGCTCATCCTCAGGTATTAAATTTGCTTTTACAGATTTTGGATGAGGGCTTTGTAACGGATTCAAGGGGTAATAAAATTCGGTTTGATCATACGTATATCTTTTTGACAAGTAATGCTCAAGTTAAGAAGAGTGTTGGTTTTGCAACTTCGGCTGGTTCTAATTTTGATGGGGTGTTTTCTAAGGAGCTTTTAGGGCGAATTGACGCGGTTGTGGAGTATCAACCTATTACGAGGGAAGTGGCATTAGAGTTTATTGAAAGGGAGTTAAAAAATCCAAAGATTAAACCATTAGATTTAATTTGCGAAGGAGAAATTGAACGTTATGGGTTAAGACATATTCGCAATTTGATATTGAAATATAATAAACAAGCTGAGTATCAAGAAAATTGAATTTTTCTTGATTTTTTTGGCTATACTAATGTTGGTGATTTTATGCCTAATATTCATAGTACGATTTCTTTTGGGTTAGTTAATATCCCGGTAGTTATGAATTCGATTGTTCATAATAATGATGCTTCTTTTCATCAACTTCATAAGAAGTGTTTAAAAAGGATTAAGTATGTGAAGTATTGTCCACATTGTAAGGTTGATGTGAAGGAAGTGGATATTGTTAAGGGGTTTGAGTATGAAAGAGATGTTCATATTGTGTTTTCTAAGCAAGAGCTTAATCGGTTAAAACCTGAGAATGATGGGGTATTGGATATTGTTTCTTTTGTTTCTTTGAAAGAGATTGATCCCGCTTATTTTGAAAAGAGTTATTTTTTGACACCTGAAAAAAAGAGTAAAGCTTATTCTTTGTTTTGCAAGGCTTTGGAGAAAAGTAATTTGGTGGCTTTGTGTAAGACGGTTTTGCATAGTAAGTTTTATTATGCGATTATAAGGTCAGTGAATGAGGGAATGGTTTTAACTACGTTGTATTTTGATGAGGAGATTTCTTTTGAGGGTACTTTAGAAAAGGTTAAAGTAGAGGCTCAGGAACTTAATTTAGCTATTAAGTTAATTTCACAGATGAAGGGAAAGTTTGAACCAGCTTTGTATAAAGATGAATATCAAGATAATGTTAGTAAAGCTATTGGGGATAAATTAAAGGGAGAAAAGGTAAAGCGTAAGAGGAAGAAGACATCTTTTAAAGCTAATGATTTAATGAAGGCTTTAGAAAAGAGTTTAAGATCATGAATCTGTTTTTGCATTCTTCTTTTCAGCCTATGCTTTTATCGGAGGTGAAGGAACCTTTTGATGATGAGAATTATTTTTTTGAGATGAAGTTTGATGGGATGAGGGCTGTGGTTTTTGCTAGTCCAAAATCAGTGAGAATTCAAAATCGTCATGGTAAGGATGTTACGAGCAAGTTTTTAGAGTTACAAAAAATTAAGGATCTTGTGGACAGGCCAACTGTGTTTGATGGGGAAATCGTTTGTTTTCAGGATGGAAAACCTAATTTTTCAATGCTTCAAAAAAGAATTTTAGGAAAGAATGAAGCTATTCCTGTTGTGTTTGTTTGTTTTGATCTTTTGTATGACGGAAAGGACTTGACGAGGGTTCCTTTAGAGGAAAGAAAAAAAATATTAGATAAGTTTAGGGATACGGATTGTTTTGTAAAGACTTTTTTTGTTGTAGGTAATGGTAAGAAATTTTTCCGAAAGATTGTTTCGAATCAACTAGAGGGAATGGTTGCTAAGAAAAGGGATAGTTTGTATTTTATTAATACACGCAGCTTGGAATGGGTTAAGGTTAAGTATTTAAAGCGGGAATGGTTTGTGATAGGCGGTTATGGTTATACGGTTTCGAAAAGTGTTTTTTCGCTTTATTTAGGGGAATATAAAGATGGTAAGTTGATTTATGTGGGCAAGGTTTTTGTTTCTCGTAAGAATGAACTTTTTGTATTACTTACTAGAATAGAAAGGAAAAAGTGTTCTTTTAAGGAAAATAATTTTTCGGAAGAAGTACATTTTGTGGCTTTGAAATTGTGGGCAGAGGTTGAGTTTTTGGAACGTGGTTCAAAAGGAGGACTTAGACATCCGGTGTTTATTCGATTTAAAAAAGCTCTAGTCAATTTTGACTAGGGCTTTTTCTGTGGAACATAGTTTGTCCATGGATACTTCTAAGACTTTGGCTATATTATATAAGACTGGAACGGATACTCCTTTTCCTGTTTCATTTTCAAGGTTTGCTATTTGTGTTGTTGTAATTCCTACCATTTCAGCTAATTTAGCTTGCGTAATGTTTTCATGGGGATGGGTGAGATTATAGGCACTGCGATAGAATTTTACGTTGCGGCCAATTACACAGAAGATATCATTTTTTCTTTCATTTAAATACAAGTTCATACAACCACCATTATTATTTTATGAAATTTAAGCTTTTATGAACATCTCTATAAAGCTATAGTTTTTAAACTTAAAGTTCTGTTTGTATATATTATTAATTTATTTTTTAGGCTATAGTAAATGTTTTTAAGGTTTAGTTTGTGGTTTGATGTAATAAAAGACACTTTTTTAATCAAAAGTGTCTGAGTAATCTGGATTGTAGTTAATTCGTTCGTCAAATTCAATGTAGTTTACATAAAGCATACGAATGAGATACCACAAACCAGTAGATGGATCGGATAAGATCAGATGATCACGACCACTTTGTTCAATGATACCTGTATAGATTTTATCTCGCCATTCATTGGAATCTGGATAAGATGCGTATACTTTTACTTTTTTTCCTTTATTTAGTCTTAGGATGTTTTCGATAAGGCTTTGTTCTAAAGGAAGGGAGCTTTGAGCACTGATATTTCCTGGGGGACTTATGATGTTATTTGTTGCATTTGGAAATGTCGGATTACTAAAAAAACTTCCGTTCAATTTTCTTCACCTCAATCTATTGTATGTTTATTGCTTTTTATTTAGAAGTTCGTTATAATTAGTTTATAAGGAATAGGATTGGTTATGAACTTAAAGAAAATTAAGCAAACTGTTTTAGAACGAAATTTATGTACACGAATTGTGTTTTTAATTATTGGCCTTTTTTTATTGGCTTTGAATTATAATCTTTTTTTGACACCTAATCAATTTGTTATCGGAGGGTTAACAGGGTTATCTTTAGTCGTTAATCACTTTTTTGGGTGGAATTCACAGGTTTTTATTTATGTGGCAACTGCTCTTTTGCTGGTGGTAAGTTTTTTCTTGTTGGGGCTTAAGAGTACAACTGCTTCGGTTGTTGGAGGGGTCTTGTATCCTATTATGATTACTTTTACGGCGCCTTTAGCTACGACGTTGCTAGAATATATTCAGATTGATAATATTGTTTTGCTTATTTTGATTATTTCACTTTTGCAAGGTGTTGGATCGGGACTTGTTTTGAAGTTTGGTTTTAATACTGGTGGGACAGATATTATTATGAAAATTATTAATAAGTATTTTCATGTTTCTGAGGGAAAAAGTTCTTTGTTTACGCATATCAGTATTATTTTGTTAGGTGGAATTGCTTTTGGTCTTAATAATATGGTGTATGCGATTTTGATTTTGATTTTGTATTCTAGTTTAATGGATAAGTTAATTATTGGTATTTCGGATTCTAAGTTATTCTTTATTTATACGAAGAAATGGGAAGAAGTAAGGGATTATGTTTTGCATGATTTGGATACGGGAGTGACTATTTTGGAGGCTGAAGGTGGCTATTCAAAGTCAAAAAATACAGTTTTGATGTGTGTTGTGCCAAACAAGGATTATTATTTGTTTAAAGAAATTGTTTTAGAGATTGATCCACGTGCTTTTTTTGTTATTAATGATTGTTATGAGGTTCATGGTGGTATGAAAAGGCGGAATTTACCATTTATTTAGGGGATAAAATATGATATAATGTGTATCTAGAATATGAGGTGGAAGTAAATGAAGTTGATTAAAGTTGAGCATGCTTATAAGATATATAAAAATGGGACAACGGCTGTAGCGGATTTGAGTGTTACAATTGATAAAGGCGAGTTTGTCTTCGTTATTGGTACGACTGGTAGTGGTAAAAGTACTTTTATTAAGATGTTATATCGTGAGGAAAAACCAACTAAGGGAAGTGTTATTGTTGGAGGCATCGACGTAGCTAAGTTAAGAAATTCTAAGGTGTATAAGTTAAGAAGAAAGTTAGGGGTTGTTTTCCAAGATTTTAAACTTCTTCCTAAGCTTACGGTTTACGAGAATGTAGCTTTTGCTTTAGAGACTTTGGGTATTCCTGAGAGTGAAATACGTCCTAAGGTACTTAAGGCTATTGATGCGGTTGGGTTAAAGGAAAAAACGAGAAATTTGCCTAGTGAGCTTTCTGGTGGAGAGCAGCAACGGGTGGCTATTGCAAGGGCTATTGTCAATAATCCTAAGTTACTCATTTGTGATGAGCCGACTGGTAATTTGGATCCAGAAACAAGTAAGGGAATTATGAAGATTTTGGAGAATATTAATCAGACTCTTGGAACGACAATTATTATGGCTACACATGATAAGGAACTTGTTAATAAGATGAAGAAGAGAGTTTTGGTTATTGAAAATGGTGTTTTAGCTAGTGATACAAAGAAAGGAAGTTATAAGGTACATGAGAGCGTTAAGGATTCTTAGTCGAAGTATTCGAGATTCTTTTAAAAGTGTTTTTCGTAATTTGCCTTTGTCAATGGCAAGTATTTTATGTACGACGATTACGCTTGTTTTGGTAGCTGTGGCTATTTTTCTTTCTTATAATGTGCGTGAGGTTACGAATACTTTGGAGCGAGAGCTTACTATTGTAGTATATTTAGATAGAGAGACTACAGAGGAACAGAAGACAGAGATTCAAAATGATTTGAAGACGATGGATAATGTAGATAATTTTCAGCTTAAAACTAAGGAAGAGTGGAAAGCTGAGATGAAGCAAGAGAGTGATACTTTAGAGACAACTTTAGATTATTTGGAAGAAAATCCATTGCTTGATTCTATTATTGTTACGGTTAAAAATGTTGATGATTTGAGTGAGACTGCTGATAAGTTACGGGAATATGATTTTGTTAGTAGTGCTGAATATGGCGAAGGTATGGTTGAAAATATTATAGGTATTTTTGATGCAGTTAGTTTAGGTACGATTATTATGGTTATTGCACTTATTTGTGTAACGGCATTTTTAATTGGTAATACGATTAAGTTAACGATTTTCTCAAGAAAAACAGAGATTGAGATTATGAGACTTGTTGGGGCTAGTAATACTTCTATTAAATTACCATTTATTTTTGAAGGTTTTATTTTAGGTGTGTTTGGTAGTATTATTCCAATTGCGGCTAGTGTTTATGGATATACTATTTTATATAATCAAACAGGTGGTTATGTATTTACGCGAATTATTACTCTTGTTAAACCGTTCCCATTTGTACTTTATGTTTCACTTATATTACTTGCGATTGGTTGTATTGTGGGTATGTTTGGTTCTTGGAGAGCGGTTAGAAAGTATTTAAAGATATGATGAAGAAGTTTAGAGTGGTTTTGGCAATTTTGGTTTTTGCTCAATGTTTCTATGTTCCTATAGTTTCGGCTTCGGAAGAGCAACCAACTCTTGGAGAATTAAAAGCACAGTATCAAGCTAAGTTGGATGAGAAAGCTTCTTATGAGGCTATGAGTGAAGAAGCTAAGGCAGAGATTGAGGAGAAAGAGGCTGCAATACGTGAGGTTGAAGAAGATATGCATGCTTCTGAAGCAGAGATGGAACGGATTCAAGCAAGTATCGATGCTTCTAATCAAGAAATTGAAAAACTGACCGAGGATGCTAAAAATGTATTGCTTTATTTGCAACAGATGCAAGGAGAAAATGCATATGTAGAGTATGTTTCGGGGGCTTCTAATATGACAGATCTTATTACGAGAATTGCGGCGGTTGAGCAAATTTCTGGTAGTATTCAGACGACTATGGATAATTTGGAAAAAGAGATTGAACATAATGAACAGTTAAAGGTTGAGGAAGAAAATAAGCAAAAGGAATTGGAAGAGCAAGCTCAGGAATATAAACGAGTTATTGAAGCTCGTTATAATGATATTGCTAATTATGATAAGTATGCTTTGGATATTGATACACAGATCGAGTCTTTAAAAACTAAGCTTGATTCGGCAATTAAAAATTGTGAGTTATATGCAAGTGATAAGGGGGATGACGCGATTGTCAGTGTGGATTGTGTAAAACCGCCTGAGAATAATAATTCATCCGGTGGATCTGGTAACTTTGTAACGAATGATTCTTGGTTAAAACCGCTTACATATGGGGTAATTACAAGTGAAGTTGGATATCGTTGGGGAAGTTATCATAATGCTTTGGATATCGGTGGTAATGCGGAAGGCACACCGGTTTATGCTGCGGCTGCTGGGGTTGTGTCAGGTAAGGTTGAACGTTATTACTGCGGGGGAAATATGCTTTATATTGACGTTGTTGTAAATGGTCAGGCATACACGACTTATTATTATCATTTGCTTAGTTTTGCTGTTGACATTGGCGACGTGGTAGATCAAAATACAATTATTGGTTATGTTGGCGGGGGTCCTAGTACTTCATCGGCATATGGCGGTTATGATACTTGTACGACTGGTGCTCATTTGCATTTCGGTGTAGCTACAGGTTTTTATAATGGTTATTCTGTTTCAAGAAGCAATGTTATTACACCTCCCGGTTTTCCAAATGCATATGGATGGCGTTTTACATCTCGTTATGATATGTATTAAAGATAGGCTTTTAAAGTCTATTTTTTAGAGTGTGCCGTGCATGGCATATTGCTAGGTGGTGAAAGTCCACTACACGCGTAGGTATCGACGAAGTGTTAGGGAA
>CALVQE010000008.1 GCA_944355355.1 uncultured Bacilli bacterium | reverse complement strand
GAAGAGCTGGGTGCGGGAAAGCTGCACGCCCAGATCTGAAAGGGACGTATATAGTGATATATACGTCTACTTAATCACCTTATACATTTACGATTACCAATCAATGTTCTTCTTATGCTTCTTATCAAGTAAATCTTGAAGTTTTAGATTCATCTACTTTGAGTCGTTATGAGGCAATTAATGTTGAACTAAACGAAGATACACCAGTACTTTTATCTAGTAATGAAGTTGTACAAACGACATTAGATAATGCAGTAACATCTTTTAAACTCAAAACAGGATATTTAGATCATAATGAAAGTGTAAGTTATGATTTAAGATTATGGATGGATGAGAATATTACGATGGAAGATGTAGATGTCATGAATACTTCTTTTGTGAGTAAGATTACGATTACAGCAAGTTATATTGATCATATGCCAAGTGATTATGAACAATGTGTAGATAAATATGGTGAAGATTCCATTCAATGTAGTATCTTAGCAGATGCAGATACTGAAGGTTGTCCAACGGTTAGGGACAATGGAACAGTTCAAGTGACTAGTGGTGAAAGTACTAATGGTTACTTATGTAGTGCCCCAGATGACTATGGAACTAGTTATTACTATCGTGGAAATGTAGAAAACAACTGGGTTAAGTTTGGAGGATATTACTGGCGAATACTAAGAATCAATGGTGACGGAAGTATAAGGATGATTTATGCTGGAGATGCCAGTGTAATTGATACTTTATCAAATAAGAGTGATGTTTTAAAAAATGGATATAATGATGCCAGTACAGATTATACTCAAATAGGAACCAGTGCATACAATTCACGTGGTAATAACAATGCGGATGTTGGCTATATGTATGGAGAGAATTATTGGGGAGAACCTGAAACAAGTGAAACAACGAGCAGTCAAAGCTTAAATTATTATTACTATTATGCAGATAGTTATACCTTTGATACAACAACAGGAACATATACTTTAACAGATCCTACACAAGCTGTATGGAGTGAAGAATTAGTAGGAAAATATACGTGTGCAAGCACATCAACAAGTTGTACAACAATGTATGTTATAGATTCTTATTATGATTCTTCCTATGCATATGTATATAGTTATACTAGAACTAGTGTAGAAGGAGGATATGAAGAGAATCATGGAACAAGTCGAAGTACAAGACCATTAGCAAGAAATTACTATTATGCGGATAGTTATACTTTTGATAAAACAACCGGAGAATTTAGACTCACGGATTATACAAGAAGTATATATGACGGAAGTCAAGTAGGAAAATATACATGTAATAATGGTGGTTCAAGTTGTACGACATTATATTACCTAGAAAGTGAAAACACCATTACAACAGCAAATGTAAAGACCATAAGTGGAACAGGAACAACTTATGAAGATACGTATGCTAACATAACAGATAGTACCATTAAAGGAAAAATAGATGAATGGTATGAAACAAACTTATTAGGGACAGAGTATGAACAATATATTGCAGATACCTTATTTTGTAATGATCGTTCGTTTGGTTCTTCCAATAGTGGGACTGGTATAGGGACAAGTGAAACTCGTTATCGATGGAATAGTTCTAGTAATGGAATACGACTTACATGTCCAAATCAAAATGATCGCTTTACAGTAGATGATGAAGTAACAGGAAATGGGGATTTAATATATCCAATAGGACTTGTTAATACAGACGAGGTAGTTTTAGCAGGAGGATATGGTTTGGATAATTATGGATATTATCTATATACAGGCAACACTTACTGGACCATGTCGCCTATCGGATTCAATGGCTTTAATGCAGATGTTCGTCGCGTCGGTTCGAACGGTGGTGTGAGCAGTAGTAGCACCGTGCGTGGCTCGGAAGGTGTAAGGCCCGTTATAAATCTAAAGGCTGATAGTCTAAAATTGGGAGATGGAACAGCTAGTAATCTATATACAGTTGACTGACCTACGGACAGTTTTAGATTAAGTTAGGAAATAAAAGAAAAAAAAGATGGAAAAAGTTCGTCCAGAGATGAACAAATTCCATCTTTTTTTAATACTTTGAGGAAAAATCGAAGATTTTAGCAATTTTAAAGCATGTTAAAGAGATTTCACAAAAGTGAAATTTTAAAAAATAGAAATATGAAGTGATTTAAATATCATATAAGATAAATCGAAAGGGAATTCGAATATATTTTATAGAATTAAAAGCTCGATGAAATAAAGTTAACCCGGTGTTAAATAAAGACATAATTCTTTGTTTACAATGAATTCCATTTTTTATATATGTTTTATGGGTTTCAATTTTCTCGTTTCTATAACATTTAGAGTTTTTAGAAAATTCAGTACCTAAAATAGTTAAGTAAGTAACAGCAACACATAATAAAGTATACATTGTTGTAAAAGCTTGTAAGTTAGCATTAGAAATATTTTCTAAGCGAAAACCATTGGATTTTTGATTCTTAAATACTGTTTCAACACCACCAAAACGATAACTATAGTCTTTAATAGCTCTTTTGGTATCTCCATTTGTCACAATAATCCAAGGTTCTTCGACACTAGCCCAATCACTAAAAACAATGTTAGTTTTATATCTTTCATCAGATAGTAAAATGTTTTCATAAGTAGTTGATTTATATTTATAGTAGAATAAATCACTTATGTATTTTTGAACAATGTGACCTTCTTTAGGATCATAAGGATAAACGTGAATATTCTTTTTAAGACGAACACAGTAAGTGTGACCTAAGGAGTCAATATGTTTTAATAAATCGATAGAATTAAACCAGCGATCAGCTAAAAAGATTAATTCTAAATCTTTGTGTTTAAATAAATCGCTGACTTTTGTAATCGCATTTTTAATGGTTTCTATTTCAAAAGCTTTATTTTCTGAGATTCCTTTAAAACATTGAAACCAAATAGGTATACCTTGTTTACCAATTCTCATTGTTAACATGAAAACCGTATAGTTCTCGTGAGAGAACATATGGTCAAAGATAATATGAACCCGTTTATCTAAATGTTTTTTCTTATAATTATCAATAATATAAGAAATAAATTCTTCATAAAAGGCATAAGGATCAAATAAAGTATTATTAAAAAATCTTCGAATTCTTTTTACAACAGAATCATATTGAATGAGAGAAAACTCATCTTTTAAAACTCGGGCAATATCAGGAGCTGAAACAGATTCACTTAGAATCATCCCGAAAAGAATAGGCGGAATGATTTTTAATTGGGTTTTTCTCAAATGAAAATTTTCAAAGAAATTTTTAAAACCCGTTGTAAAATCAGATTGAGTATTATATAATTTAGACATAAGCAACCTCTATTCTATTATTATTCTTATATAAGGATAGCACAAAAGGTTGCTTATTTCTATTTAAAAAGACAAAATGATTCAGATTATCTTTGGATCATTTTTATTCATTTAGAAAAACTGTCCGTATGTAAGACAGTTGAAAGTGTTTAGGGGAATTTTATTCTCCTTTTTTGGGCAGTTAGATGTTTTATTTCTTTGAGAAATATAGAAGGATTCTTTTTGGGAATAAGTAAGTAAATTCTTGATTTCGTTCTTGTTAGGGCTACGTAGAAAAGTCGTCTTTCTTCGTCATAGGGATAAGTCTCTTGGTTTTGGATAAGCTGTAGGATGTGTTCGTCTTTTCTTTGACAAGGAATACCGTATAGGTCGTTTGAGACATTTAAGAGTATAACTATATCGCTTTCTAGGCCTTTAGATTTATGGATGGTTAGGTAACGAATGGAATAGTTTTCTAAAGTAGGAATAGTAATATAGTTGTTTTTCTTTTGGGTATAGGTTGTATAGTTTTTTAAGTCATAACTTGTTCTACTTAGTATTAGTATTTCTTTTGTGGGATCTAGAGTATGAATTAAGTTTATTAAGTCTTTTTTAGGATTGGTGTAATAAATGAGTTTTAAAGGATTTTTAAGGTGTTTATCACTTTTTAAATTCTTTTTTATTTGGTAAGGATTTTTTTGAATAAATTTTCCGGCTATGGTTATAAGTTCTTCGCTATTGCGATAGGTTTTTTCTAGTTTATATATGGTTGTGTTGGGAAAATAGTTTTGAAAGTTTAGGAAGAGGTTGTTGTCGCATCCTGAGAAACGATAGATGGATTGGTAGTCATCACCGACGACACATAAAGAGGCATTTGTTAAGTGAAGGATTTCTTGGATGAGGTTAAAACGGACTAAAGAGGTGTCTTGGAATTCATCAATGATAATGTATTTATATGGAAGTGATGGTTTGTGTTCTTTTAAGTATTGGGTTGCAAGTTTGATCATGTCGTCAAAGTCGATAGAGTTTGTGCTTTGTTTTTCGGTTTCATAGAGTAGGAGAATGGCGTAGATGATACACAGATCGGGGATGTATTTTTGGGTATTAAAAAAGTTTTTGAAATCTTGTAGGGATAGGTCTTTGTTTTGGAAGAGGTTGATGAAGGTTAGGATAGTCTTTTGATAATTAAGAAGAGACTTAGTTTTTAAGAGTTTAGACCATGGTTTTTTGAAGAGGGTAAATTTGTGATAGATGATATTTTGAAGGGTTTTGTTTCCGAGACAGGCTGAGGCAAAGAATTCAGTAATTGTTTCTTCTAAGAGGGTTGGTGAGGCGATTGTAAAGTTTTTTTCTTTAAGTATTGTTAAGGCAAGTTTGTGAAAGGTAAAAACGGGACAATGGGTATGGCAATTTTTTTGAATGTTTGCTTTTAAATTTTGAGTGGTTTCGTTTGTAAAAGAAAGACACAGGATTTCTTCGTTGGTAGCATAGCCTTGGTCTAAAAGATATTTGATTTTGCCAATTAGTGTTAAGGTTTTACCAGAGCCTGCTCCGGCAATAATTAGGGAATAGGGTTTATTTTCTATGATAGGTTTTAGTTGTTCTTTGTCTAAAGCATAGCCATTGATTTTCATGATGGTACTCCTTTTTTTCTTTTTAGTATAGAGGGGTTAGTTGTCTAAAATTGCCGAATTATAGAAAAAAGTTTCTTTTTTTAATAATTAAAATGAAATTATATGTAAATTTATATAAACTTAAACTATATAGAAATTTAGATAGATTAATGTTAAAATGATTTTAGAAAGACTGGTGAATGTTATGTCGAAAAACAATAGTTTAAAACTTGTTCATGTGACAAAGAATTACAGTTCTAAGAAAAAGATTTTGGTTTTATGTGATGTAAATGTAGAGTTTTGTAAGGGAAAATTTTATGCGATTATGGGTAAAAGTGGTAGTGGTAAGTCTACTCTAATAAATCTTTTAGGTTTAATTGATTCTTTTGATGAGGGTGAATATATTTTTTTTGATAAGAATGTTCAAGAATTTTCTGATAAAGAGTTAGCAGATATAAGACGAGAAAATATAGGTTTTATTTTTCAGGATTATCAATTAGATGCTTATTTAAACGCTTCAGAAAACGTTATGGTACCAATGCTACTCGACAAATCCATTACTCAAAAAGAAAAGAAAAATAAAGCAGAGGATTTACTTTCAATGTTTGGACTTAAAGATCGAATGAATCATTTTCCTAAAGAGTTGTCTGGTGGCGAGCAACAACGGGTAGCTATAGCTAGAGCATTAGCTAATAATCCAAGTGTATTGCTTGCTGATGAGCCTACTGGCAATCTAGATGAAGAAATGGAACAAGAGATTTTTAGTTATTTAGCGGAAATCGCTAAAGAAGGAAAATGTGTTATTGTTGTTAGTCATAGTAAAGAGATAAAAAAGTATGCTGATAAGGTATATACCATTTTAAATGGACGAGTGGTTGAGGAGTAAAAAATGACGTGGCAATCTTTATGTTGGAAACATATTATTAGAAACAAAAAAAATTGGTATTATCTTTTTTTCTTTTCTTTTTTCACTTTACTGATACTTATTGCTTTTACTTTTTATCAAAATTTTGTTTATTATATAGAAAATACTATTACTAAAAATATAGGATTTAGAACATTGAGTATTTCTCCAGATTTGAATCAAGAAGATTATGGATTGAGAACAATTCAAGAACTTGATTACATAGTTGATGTTCATAGTGCCCTTTATGACACTGTTTCGGTTGTATCAAGTTTTAAAAACGATCAATTTGATGGAAGTATAGATTTGGTTTACGGTAATGCGCCAGTGCTCCCTCAGGTCGTTTTAGGTAGAACTTTGTCGTCTAATTCTTTTGGTGAGGCTATTTGTCCTGTAAATTTTTATCCATCTTCTCTAGCGTATGGATTTGTTTTAAATAAAGAAAAAATGTTACAAGGTAGTGATTTATTAAATACAAACTTTCAGGTTGAATATTATTCATATAAGTTTGATGGCGAAAAAATGGTTCCTAACGAAAATTTTTCTAAGGAATTTAAAATAGTTGGTTTATATGATTCGGATACCGTAATGAATCCCGCCAATGTTTGTTATGTTTCTGAAAATGATATTATTGATATGGCTAATGATTCTAATTCAAACGATGATTCTGTTGTATATGGCTTTATTGCGTTGGTGGACGATTTGTCCCATGTTGATGAAGTAATAGAGCAGTTAGAACAGTTAGGTTTTTATGGTACTAATATACGTAATGAAATTGATTTTTCATCTGTTAATCTGATTTTGTTAGTTTGTCGTTTAGTTGTTGCTTTACTTTTAACTTTTCTCTTTTTCTTAACTGTCTTTTTTGTTAGAAAAAAGATAGTTAGTGATGCTAGATATTTAAGTCTGTTACGTGCTAGTGGTTTTTCTAAAATAAATTTGATTAAAATGTATTTACAGGAAATAATATTGATTAGTGTATTAGCATTTTTAATTGGTTGTGTATTATTTTGTTTATTATATTTTTGCTTTATAGTTTTTTTAGGACCAAAAGTATATACAACTTTTCATCTCCAATTATTTTTTCTTCCATATGCTTTGACGTTTGGTGTGTTATTTATTGTAAATATTGGGGTTACTCTTTTTCTTCTTCTTAGGCAACTAAAAAATGAGATTGTTATGGATTTGAGAGGTGGGTTATGATACTGTTAAAAAGTTTTTATCGAAAAAAAGTTACAAAAGTTTATATTATTTTATTATCTTTAGTTATTGCACTTGTGTTAACTTTGCAAAGTTTTATTCAATATTTTTCAAGATTAAGTGCTGAGCTTTTCTCGAGTTATTCTATTGCTATTGTGATTAGTAATCAAAACATAGATAAACAGCTGGAAACTTATTTTTTCCCTCAGCAAATTCATAGTAATCTTGCATTTGTTCCTGATAAAAGATTAAATACAATTAAGGATCCGGGATATGTTGTTGAAAACTCTGATGGAAACATTTTAGATTCTTATATTCCTGATAACCATAATAATACATATGTAATGACTTGGGATGAATTTAAAATTTCTGGATTTGATCAAAATATTTTGGTGGTTTCAGATAAAGAACGAGATTTGGATTTGAATGACGATGAAATTGTTTTAGGAATAAGGGCTGGGTCTTATGAGGAGTTAAAAAAAAGTCAATATATTCAGAAAATTTTAGGTCAGCCTGTTGCTTTCTATTATGACGATGAATCTTTAGAATTTATTATTAAGGATGTTTATTCCTCTGAAGAATGGACAAATTTTCCGGAATTAGTTATTTCTGAGAATTTATATCAGATATTGCAACGTTCTCAAAAAAGTTTTTTTTACACAATATCTTTGTCTAATGTGGATGATGTTCAAGAATTTCAAGAAAAGATGAGATCTTTGGAAAATGACAATGTATCTGTTGTTTTGGATACTTATTATCCTCATGGAGAAGGAATTTATGATTCTCATTTGAAAGATACTATTTCGTTTCTCAAAATTTTTGGGTGGTTAGGAATAGTTTTTGTTTTGATTCTTTTGATAGTTATTATAAAAAACATTTTTAGCGATTTAAGAAAGAATATTAGTTTGTTGAGTAAATTGGGATTTCGTAAATCACATTTAAGTCGTTTATGTATTGTGAGAGTAGCATCTTTGCTTGTTTTAAGTTTTGGTATTGGATTTTGTATATCTGTTTTAATTTTATGGTTGGGAAATATTCTGTTTGATTTATCTTTGCTTTTGCCAAATATTTCTTTTATGTTAATTTGTTTAAGTTTAGGAATAATATCTAGTGTGGTGTTAGCTTTGACTATTCAAATAAAAAGTTAGCTTAAAGTTTAAAATTTTAGTTTTTCCATAAATGAAATATACATTAGAGTATATCGTTAAAAGTTTTATAGCTGGTATAATTAAAGTGTAGGCTGGAGTATATTTTAGTCGACTAGAAGGGAGTGTGTGTTTGTGAAGAATGTTATGAAAAAAGCCGTAGTAGCAGTAATAGTATTTAATGTTTGTTTTGCGTTTGTATCTTTAGTAAGCGCTAAATCGGGTAGTGCTACGTTAGGATATAATTCTAATTATCAAATTGAGAGTGATGGTAATTTAGGTAGTAGTTTTACCACCACAATTTATGCTTCATCTTTGACTTATTCACCTACTATTGAAACGCAGACCGGAAGAAAAATGTTTAATTTAATATGGCATGATTCTGGTAAGTCTACACGCGGGATAACCTCTACTGGAGTAACTTATTATACAACTTGGTCTGCCAATGGCTCATATGCAACTAGGGCTACTTGGAAAAATATAACAAATGGTACTTCAATAACAGGAACCTTTTCGTTGTATTAATGTTACTTATAAGTATTTAAGAGCTTTATTTGATTGAGATAAATCATTTAAAGTTCTTTTTTTTGACAGAAATGTTAACTTAAAAGTAAATGATTGGCGATAATAGAGTTAGTTGTCTAAAATTGCCGAATTATGTATAATAGAAGTGAAATTGTGGTGATATGATGAAGGAGTTACTTATTCCGGTTGGTTCTTGGGAAGCTTTAGAGTATGCTGTGTATCAGGGGGCTGATGCTGTTTATCTGGCTGGTAAGCGTTTTGGAGCAAGGGCTTATGCAAATAATTTTACGGAAAGCAAGTTAGAAGACGCTGTTTTATTTGCGCATTTATATGGAGTAAAAGTGTATGTGACAGTCAATACAATGCTTTTTGAACGTGAATTAGAAAGTGTTAAAGATTATCTTTCTTTTTTAGATAAAATTAAGGTTGATGCTGTTATTGTTTCGGATTTAGGGTTGGTGAGTTTTATTCATGCTCATTATCCTAGGTTAGTCGTTCATTTATCTACGCAGGCTCATACGTTTTCGGCCAGACAACTTTATTTTTGGAAGAGTTTAGGGGTTAGTCGTGTTGTTCTTGATCGTGAGTTATCTTTGGAAGAAATTAAGGCTTTACCTAAGGTTATGGAGTTTGAAGCGTTTATTCATGGGGCTTTATGTGTTTCTTTTTCGGGGCAGTGCTTGTTTAGTTATTTTAGTGATGGCAGGAGTGGTAATCGAGGAACTTGTAGTCAGTTGTGTCGGATGCCATATACGTTATATTATAAGGGAAAAAGGGTTCAGACAGAGGGCAAGTATTTATTATCAACTAGGGAGTTAAATACGTCTCATAAGATGAAGGAACTTATGGATAGTCCTATTGATTCTTTTAAAGTTGAGGGCCGAATGAAAAGTGCGGAGTATGTTGGTTTTATCACGCGTTTTTATAAAAAGGTTATGAAGTCTTTTGAGGTGGATTCTAAAGAAGAGAAGAAGCTTTCTTTACTTTTTAATCGTAAGTTTACGGAAGGGTATTTGTTTAATGATGAAGTTATGAATTTTAAGACTTCAAATCATCAGGGGATTGTGATTGGTAAGGTTTTGGAATGGAATAAAAGTAAGATTAAGATAAGGTTAACGGATGAGTTGGTGCAAGAAGATGGAATTCGGTTTGGGAGTGAAGACAAGGGTTTTATTGTTAATTATTTGTATGATGATAAAGGGAATTTGATTCATGAGGCTAAGAGTGGGGATGTTGTTTTTGTAGATAATAAGGTTGGACTTGCAAGTAAGACGAGTGTTCTTAAGACAACTGGTAAACGAATCACTCAAGAAATTCAAGGTTATGATAAAAGAAAAATTCCTATATGGATGAAGGTTCGAGCAAGTTTTCCAGAGTTAACATTTTGGGTATCGGATGGAGTAAATGAGGTAGTGGTTCAAAAGGATATTTGCGAAGAAGCACGAAGTCAAGAGGTAACAAAAGAGCAGATTATCAAACAATTTACGAGGGTAGGCGATACACCTTTTGAGGTGAAGAATATTGATGTGGTTATTGATGGAGAGTTGTTTATTCCTGTAAGTTTGATGAACATGGTACGAAGAGAAGGAATTGAAGTGTTGCAGGAAAGGAGGATGAATAGGCATGAAGATTAGTGTGCTTGTTTATACGAAGGAACAGTATGAGGTTGTGCAGGAGTATCCAGTTGACGAGATTTATACGGCTAATTATGACCTTGCAATGGAAAATCCTTCTTTATATTATCAGACACCTAAATATTTTTCAGAAAAAAAGATGCCTCATCGTTTATTATGTGGGGATGTCGGATGGCTTATGGAGAGTGAGAATCATACTATTATAACGGATTATAATTTGAATGTGGCAAATCACTTTAGTGTAGAAGAATTGTTAAAAAGAGGGGCTACTAAAATTACTCCTTCTTTGGAGTGTAGTGTAGAGGATTTAAAAGGGTTAGCAAAGTATCCTTTGGAGGTTTTGGTTTATGGTCATGTGGGTGTTATGACTTTGAAAAGTCATCCATTATTTAAGGAAAATGGTTATGAATTAGAAGATTATCAAAAAAGAAGATGGAAAGTTTTGGTAGATGAAAATGATGTTGTTTCTCTTTTAAGTGCTGATCCTGTTAATAGATTGGATGAGTTGGAAGCGTATCAAAGTATTGGAATTACTTCTTTTCGACTTGATTTTACAATCGAAAATAAAGAGCAAGTTAAGAAGATAATGGATTTGGTTTTTAATAAATAGAAAAGAAAGTGTTAAGAATGAATAAAGAAAATTTAGTTGATGAATTTAATAAGATAAATGGTAATAGTAATTTAGGAGATATTCAAAATTATATTGCAAAGATGATGGAAGCCAATGGATGGTCTAATACTTCTTTGGAATTGTTTTGTTATTTAACTGAGGAAGTAGGAGAATTAGCCAAAGAAATAAGAAAGACAGAAAAAAATATGGTTATGGATAGTCATAAAGAGTATTCTCAAGTTTAAATGATGAGATTGCTGATGTATTTATTTACTTGTTGGCTATATGCAATTATTATCAAATTGATCTTTTAAAGGCTTTAAAGGATAAAGAAAAGATAAATTTAGAAAGGTTTTGGAAATAGGGATGAAAACTTTTGCTGATAAGGTACTAGAGTTTAATGAATGGCTAGCAAATGTTTCTTTAGATCTGCCTGATGCTGTGCGTAATCCTTTTCGGGGAGAAAATCAGGATCAAATTAAAGAAGTTACTAAATTGTTTTATCAAAATATTATGCAGACAATAAGAAAAGATTTTTAATTTTGGGGAGTTCGCCAGCTAGAGGTGGAACGGCAGTGACGGGCATTCCTTTTGAGGATGCTGCTCATCTTTATCAAGAAACGGGTATTCAAATTGAGCATTTTCATGTGAATAAGTCTTCGTCTGATTTTTTATACGAAGTGATGGAAGGCTATGGTGGATGTGTAAAGTTTTATGAAGACTTTGTTCTAAGTTTTGTTTGTCCACTTGGTATAACTCATATTAATACTAAGGGGAATGAAGTGAATGCCAATTATTATGAATCAAAGAAACTAGAGAAAGCTTTGTTTGATTTCATTGTCGAATCTTTACAGAGACAGCTTTCTTTTGGCATTGATCCTTCGGTATGCTTTTGTATTGGCAGTGGGGAAAATTTTAACTTTTTGACGAGAATAAATGAACAATATCACTTTTTTGATCAAATTATAGCTTTAGAACATCCTAGATATATTACTCAATATCATGGAAAAGATAAGGATAAATATTTGAAGAAGTATATTGAACTTTTGAATAGTATAAATTGTTAAACTATCAAAAAAATAATTTAAATATAAAAAATGCATAAAAAGTGCAAAAAATAATAATAAAATATAAAAAAGTTGAATTTTTGTTTAAAAATACATATAATAATAGCAGAGAGGAGAATTATTATGATTTTGGAATTTAGTGTCGCTAACTTTTTTTCTTTTAAAGAAAGAGTGACATTTAGTATGCTTGCCAATGCAACTGAAGGATTAAATGATAATTTTGTTTTATTGAATAATAAAAAAATTCTTAAAACAGCTGCAATTTATGGTGCAAATGCGAGTGGTAAATCAAATTTATTTAAAATTTTAAGTTTAGTAATTCTTATGCTTAGAAATTCTAGTCAAAATGATATTAATGCAAAGTTACCGATTGTACCATTTAAACTAGATTCTAAAACGGTGGATGAGCCAAGTGAATTTGAAATTAAATTTGTAGTGGAAGATATTAAATATGTCTATGGTTTTTTAGCTGATCAAAATAAAATATATGAAGAGTATTTATATTATTATCCTAATGGTAGGGAAACGAAAATATTTGATAGAACTAATGTGGATTTTTATTCATTTTCTCAAAAAGATGAAAAGGTCTTAAAAGATATTCAAATGAAAACCTCAGCAAATAAGTTTTTTCTTTCTACCGCAACAAATTGGAATTTTGAGAAAACGAAGAAGGCTTATGAATTTTTAACTTTTGGAATGGGGACATGTTTTAATCTTGAAGAATTGAAGAATATGTCTCTGAATGAATATGTTAGAAATGATGAAACTTTAAAGCAATTTGCTTTAGAATTTTTGAAAAAAACTGATTTTAGTATCGAAGATTTTAAGGTTTCTAAGATAGATCTTCCAGCAGAATTACTCTCTAAAATGCCAAATACTCAAGCATTTCAAGTTTTGTTTAAACACAAGGGTTCAGATGTATATTTGAGTTTTGATGAAGAATCTATTGGTACGCAAATGGTATTTTCGTTTATTCCTTTTATTTCAGATTCTCTTCATCATAAAAAGGTTCTTATTATTGATGAGCTTGATCGGAGTTTGCATCCTTTTTTGGTTCATTATATTGTTGAAATGTTTAATGATCCAGATGTGAATAAAAGTGGTTCTCAATTAATTTTTAATACTCATGATACTAATTTGTTAGATTTAAATATTTTAAGACGTGATCAAATTTGGTTTACTGAAAAGGAGCAAGAAAGTGGAATAAGTACTTTATATTGTTTGGCTGATTTTTCTGTAAGAAAATCTGAAAATGTTGAAAAAGGCTATTTATTAGGACGATATGGAGCTGTTCCATTTATCAAAAACGATTGGAATTTATGGTCAGAAAAATGATAAAAACGCGAAAAATTAGTAAAGACAGAGTAGGAAAAATAAGACAGCCTAAAAATACTGTTATTATCGCGGTTGAAGGCACAAATAAGACTGAAAAAATTTATTTTAATAATTTTGATACAGGTAATCAATCTTATTCTATAGTGATTGCTAGGGGTAATGATACTGATCCTTTAAATTTGATTTATAGTTTAGCTAATGAAATAAAAAAAAGAGGGTTAGATTTAGATAATGGAGATAAGGCTTATTGTGTTTTTGATGTAGATTTGGATCCTCAAAAAAATAGGATTATTGAAGAAGCAAAAAAACAAGCAATTCCATTAGGGATTGAGATAATAACATCTACACCAAGTATTGAATTATGGTTTTTATTACATTATGAGTATACAACTGCTTGTTTGACTAATAGTGAAATTATGAAAAAGTTAAAAAAGTATCTTCCAAAATATGAAAAAAGTTATAATATTTTTTTAGATATTTGTTCAAAGACTAGTTTAGCTGTTGAACGTGCAAAAAAACTTGAACAATTTCAAAAATCAAATAAGGCAATTATTGGTATGGTTGAGGCAAATCCTAGTACAGAAATTTATAAAATTATTGAATATTTTCAAAATAATGGCTGGAAGTGAGGCAATAAAAGCAAAGGTGTTTTATGAAATATATTTTTATGAATAAAAATACTGAGGTGTTATTAGCAGAATATGACTCTGGACTTGGTGTATTTTCAAAAATTTATGATATTTATAATATTAATTATGCTCCATATATTTTGAAAAATTTTTATAATGATACTTCTTTAAGAACAAACCTTAGTAAATGGTTTCAAGGAAGAGGAATACCTTCGTGGCGAGATAAGCTGGATTTGTTATTACACCGATTAAACCAAACTACTCCTAGTGAACTCTTAGATAAAGCTTTTGGTCTTTCTTTATCTGATCAATATTGGCTAAAACCTTATGATACGGATATTAAATATGATGATATTAATTTCTTTGATCATGATTTTGACTATACTGAATTTATGGAAGCTTCTTTATCTAAAAATAGTAAAATGGTAACCCGTGAAGAGGCTTTGATGACACCAAATAATACTACTGATGGTATGCTTAAGAAGGCTTGGATTATTGAAGATGGTGTGAGATATCTTTTAAAAGGTGGTTATAAAAACGAAGTATTGCAGCCTTTTAATGAAGTATTAGCTTCAATGATTTGTGAAAGATTAGGTTTTGAACATGTTACTTATACATTGGATACTTATCAGGATATGGTGGTTTCTAAATGTCCATGTTTTATTACTAAAGACACAGAGTTTATTACAGCATCTCAAATAAGAAATGATATGGAAAGACATGATAGTACTAAAGACTATGAGGATTATATTAAACTATTAGAGAGTCATGGTATTAAAGACGCGCGAATAAAAATGGAAAACATGTATATCTTAGATTTTTTGATGTTGAATGAAGATAGACATTTAAATAATTTTGGTATAATTCGTGATGTTAATACTTTAGAGTGGTTAGATGTAGCGCCGATATTTGATAATGGACAAAGTTTGAATATTCAAGATTACAATGATGAAGAAGTGATTATTTCTGGACAAGGACGTTTATTTTATGAAGTTAAGTGCTTTGATGAAATCATAGCTGTAGTGAAGGATATCAAAAGAATTGATTTATCAAGGTTAGATGATCTTGCTTTATGGTTTGATGATTTACTACATAAATATCAATATATTACGAATATGTCTGATAGAAGGATTCATAAGTTATGTATTTTATTGAATAGCCGGATAAATAAGTTAAAGAAATTGGGAAGAGAATAGCTACAAGTTATTCTTTTTCTTTTCGTTGTAATCTCTAAGTATTTTTGCTACAATATTAATGTATTTAGGTAGGTGAAATATGGATAATACAAGTTTATTTAAGGTTTCTGATTTGGAAGTAGCAAATGCTAAACTTATTTTAAAGGAAGTTTATCAGCTTTTGGAGGAAAGAGGTTATAACGCGATTAATCAGATTGTTGGATATCTTATTAGTGGTGATCCGGGATATATTTCTAGTTATAAGGGAGCTCGTGATAAGATTGTTTCTATTGAAAGAGCTGATTTACTCGCGTATATTTTGAAAGATTGTTTGCGATGAGATATTTAGGTTTGGATTTAGGAACAAAGAGTTTAGGTATTTCTTTGAGTGATAAATCAAATACAATTGCTATGCCTTATAGGACACTTTATTTTGAGGAAGATCATTATGAAGAGGTTTTAAAGGATTTAGAGGAGATTGTAAGAGATAAGGGAATTACTGAGTTTGTTTTGGGACTTCCTAAGAATATGAATAATAGTTTAGGTTTTGCGGCGGAGCGTAGTCTTCAATTTAAAGAAAAATTAGAGGAGTATTTTCATTTGCCTGTAAGGTTAGTTGATGAGAGGCTTTCAACAGTTGAGGCTGAGAAGATTTTAATTACAGGGGATAAGAGTAGAAAAAAGAGAAAAAAAGTGATTGATAATGTTGCGTCTTCACTTATTTTAGAGACTTATTTAAAACAGAAAGAGGGAAATAATGAAAAAAGATGATCCAGTAAATAATAATGTTTTTTCGATCCGAGATGAAGCAGGAAATATAATTGAGTGTGAGGTTTTGTTTACTTTTTCTTCGCCTGAAACGAATAAAGATTATATTGTGTATACGGATAATGTGAAAACAGGGGATGGAGCTTTACAGGTTTATGCGAATATTTATGATAAGACTGGTCAAAGTAAGAATTTGATGCCTATTGAAACGGAAGAGGAATGGAATACGGTGGAGTCTATTTTGGCTAAGTTAGAAGAAAAGAATAGTGAGGGTGAAAAGTAGTGAAGAAAGTGGTTTTAATTGTTTGTGTGGTGCTTATCTTATTATGTGCAGGTTTAGCGTCTTTTTATGTTTGGGGGCTTGGTGCTAAGAGTAGTGATACGACTGAGGTAACGTTTGTTATTGAACCTGGTACTGCTAAGACGACTGTGGCTCAGAATTTAGCAAATGCAGGGCTTATTCGAAATGAATATGTTTTGGATGTGTATATGTATTTAACTAGACCTAATATTCAGGCTGGTGAATATACTTTAAGTGCTAGTATGACGCCTAAGGAAATGCTCAGTAAGTTTTCTAATGGGGATATTGTCGTTCATACGGTGGATGTAATTTTGGTTGAGGGTAAGACTTTAAGAGAGTATGCAAATACTTTAGCAGAAAGTTTAAATTTTACGGCTGATGAGTTTATTGAGACTTTAAGTGATACAACATATTTGAATGAACTTATTAATACGTATTGGTTTTTGACTAATGATATTTTAGATGTAGCGATTTATTATCCAATGGAAGGGTATTTGTATCCTGATACTTATGAGTTTTTAGAAAATGCTTCTGTTGATGATGTTGTGCGGACGATTCTTAATCATACGGAGTCAAAGTTAGAACCTTTAAAAGCGAGTATAGAAAGCAGTGGATATTCTATTCATCAAATTATGACGATGGCTTCAATTGTGGAAAAGGAAGCAAATTCTAGTGAGGATAGAAAGATGGCTGCTCAGGTGTTTTATAGTCGACTTAATGCTAATATGTCTTTAGGAAGTGATGTAACTTCTTATTATGGAGTTAATAAAGATATGAATGAAGAATTGACTTTAAATGATCTATATGATGTCAATCCTTATAATACGCGTTTGACAGATGGCTCAATGAATGGTAAACTACCTATTGGACCGATAGCTAGTCCTTCGTTAACAGCTATTGAAGCTGCGATATCTCCAGCTGAGACAAATTATATGTATTTTGTGGCTAATGTTTGTACGGGAGAGGTTTTCTTTCAGGAAGATTATAATGAATTTTTAGCTAAGGCTGAGGAGTTAAGGACGGTTTGTTCGCTTAATTAACAGGAGTGTGTTAAAAAATGAAACAATTAATTGTAGAAATGGAAGAATATGCTAAGGAAAACAATATTCCAATTATGCAAAAAGATGGGATTGCTTTTTTAATGAAGTATATTAAGAATAATGAAATTAAGAATGTTTTAGAGATTGGAAGTGCAATTGGCTATTCTGCTATTTTGATGGCTTCATCTGGAGCTGATGTGAAAGTAACAACTATTGAGCGTGATGAAGTGAATTATTTGGAATGTATTAAAAATGTTAAGAAATGTAATTTTGAGAGTAAGGTTAATGTTGTGTTTCAGGATGCTTTAGAGGTGAATTTGGCTGAGGGTACACAGTACGATTTAATTTTTATTGATGCAGCAAAAGGACAATATCAAAAGTTTTTTGAGAAGTTTCAATATTTTCTTGCGTCTAATGGGGTAATTATTACGGATAATTTGAAGTTTCATGGATATGTTGGAAAGTCTGAAGAGATCGAGAGTAAGAATTTGAAACAATTAGTAAAGAAGATAGAGAATTATATTGAATTTTTAAAGAATAATGAGGAATTTGAGACGAAGTTTTATGATGTTGGGGATGGCATAAGTGTCAGTAAAAAGGTGTCTCATGAAAACTAGGTTTTTAGTGATTCCTCCTTTTAGAATAGAGAAGAAAGATACAGATGTAGACTTTCTTTTTCCTTTAAAAGGGTTTTGTGTGGGGTTTAAGCATGAGTATGATTATCAAGATATTCCTAGTGATAGTTATGTGTATGTTAATCGCTTACTCGATACATCTTCATTGGAAGCTTTAGGGAATATTTTAGAAGAGAGTTCTTTTCGAGGAATTGTGTTTGAGGATTTAGGTGTTTTAGAGTATATCCGAGAAAAAGAGTTAGAGATCGAAACTATTTTGTATGCCACCCATGCTAGTTGTAGTTTGAAGACGGTAGATACTTATCTGGATTATTGTGATACGGTGGTTTTGTCTTTAGATATTACGAAGGAAGAGACTGATCTTATTGTGAGTCAGGCTAAAAGGCCAGTTAGTTTGTATATTTATGGACCGATTGCTTATATGTATTCAAGAAGGACTTTGCTCAGCAATTATGAAAATCATTTTGATTTGCCGGTCAATAAAGAACTTTCTTTAGAAGAGGAAATGACACGAAAGGCTTTTTTAGGCATAGAAAATGCGTTTGGAACAGTTTTGTTTGATAAATGTCTTTTTGATGGGCGAATACTTATGGAAAATGAAGGTATACGATATGCTCTGGTGAATTTGGATTGGGAAGAAGATCTGGATTTTGATGGATGGTTTAGGGAGTTTTTGGATGGTAAGGCTTTACCTAATACAACAGATGCTTTTTTACAACAAAAAACGATTTATCGTTTACCACCGAAAGGAAGTTCTTCATGATTGAGTTATTAGCACCGGCAGGTAAGTTTGTTTTATTATATGGGGTAAATTAGGAGGAATAATATTGGGACAAGAATTAATAAAAACAGAATTGAATGTGATAAATAATAAAATTGGAATAATGAGAGTGGGGAATATTGATTATATATCACTTACTGATTTAGCTCGTTATAAAGATAAAGAAAGAACCGATTATATTATTCAGAACTGGATGAGATCAATGAACAGTTTGTTGTTCTTAGGCACATGGGAGTATCTAAATAATGAAAATTTTAATTCCATCGAATTCGATGGGTTTAAAAAAGAATCTGGAACTAATGCATTTGTGATGACTCCTAAAAAATGGATTAAAGCTACTAATGCAATTGGGATTATTTCAAGACAAGGAAGGTACAATAGTGGAACATTTGCGCATCCTGATATAGCATTTGAGTTTGCTAGTTGGCTTTCTCCAGAATTCAAATTATATTTGATAAAAGAATTTGAGAGGTTAAAACATAATGAGGCGTATCAATATAAAGTTGAGTGGAATGCCACTAGATTATTATCTAAAGTAAATTATGTTGTACATACTGATGCTATAAAAGACTATATAATACCAACACTTACTGAACAGCAAATTAGGTTTGTGTATGCTGAAGAGGCTGATGTTTTAAATGTTGCTTTATTTGGAATGACTGCTAAGGAATGGAGAGATGCAAACCCAGAATTGGCTAAAAAAGGAAACATAAGGGATTATACTGATTTACTTCATTTGGTTATTTTAAACAATTTGCAAAATACTAATGCAGAATTGATAGAAAATAATATTCCGCAAAGTGAAAGATTGGTTAGATTAAATAATTCTGCCAGAAGACAAATGAAAATTTTGCAAAATAATAAAAATATACATGAACTAGAAAAACTTCAAGAACAAGTAAATAAGGAAAAATATTTGTTGGATTGATAGTAACATTTAATGTATTAATATCGACTAAAAAATCTTATGAAAATCGTAGAAAGGAAGTGCTTCATGATTGAGTTATTAGCACCGGCAGGTGATTTAGAAAAGTTAAAGTTTGCTTTATTATACGGGGCAGATGCCGTTTATGTTGGAGGCCAAAATTTTAGTTTGCGAGCTAATGCGAAGAATTTTTCTTTGAGTGATTTAAAGGAGGCTACTTCTTTTGCACATAAGTATCAAAAAAAAGTGTATGTAACTGTAAATATTATTTTTCATGAAGAGGATACGGCTGGATTAGAGGAGTATTTATGGTCTTTAAGTGAAATAGGTGTTGATGCAGTAATTGTTAGTGATGTTTATGTGATTGAGCTTATTAGAGATAAAAAGATTCCTTTGGAAGTACATTTATCGACACAAGCTAGTGTGTTAAATTCGTGGGCTGCTATGTTTTATAAGAGTTTAGGGGTAACGAGGATTGTGCTTGCTCGTGAGGCTAGTAAGGAAGATATCTTGGCTATTAAGGAAGCTACAGGATTAGAACTTGAGTGTTTTGTTCATGGGGCAATGTGTACGTCTTTTTCCGGAAGGTGTGTGCTTTCTAATGTGGTGACAAATCGCGATGCGAATCGTGGGGGATGTGCACAGATATGTCGTTGGACTTTTAAGACGGATGAAGAACCTATTTTTAGTATGACGAGTAAAGATTTGAATATGGTTTCTCATATTGAAGAAATGATCCAATTAGGGGTGAATTCGTTTAAAGTTGAAGGTAGAATGAGAGGCATTTATTATATTGCAACGATTATGAAGACGTATCGGGAGTTACTTGATAAAATAAAGAGTCATACGTTGGAGGCTGGGGATGTAGGATATGCTTTAGCTATACTTAATCGTTGTGCAAATCGGGAATCTAGTCCACAGTTTTTTGAAAAATTGCCTTCGGAAAGTGAGCAGTATTTTTTAGGAAGACAAGAGGTTTCTAATCAGGACTTTTTGGGATTGGTTCTTGATTATCAGGATGGTTATGTCCTTCTTGAAGAACGAAATTTATTTAAAGTGGGCGATGTTGTAGAATTTTTTGGACCAAATATAGAAACTTTTACGTATACTATTCATACAATAGAAAATGAAAATCATGAAAAAATTGAGGTGGCAAATCATCCTAATATGATTGTAAAGTTGCCAGTTGAAAGGCCTTTACAGAAATATGATATGATGCGGATAAAAGTGTTTGACAAAGAAGATTATTTATAGTATGATGTTGTGCGTGATTTAAGGAAAGTGATGATTAATGAAACAAGAAATTATTTTAACTCCTGAGGGTTATTTGGAATTAGAACAAGAATTGAATGAGTTAAAGAACGTGGTTCGTCCTCGTGTTATAAAAGATTTGAAAGATGCTAGAGCACAAGGTGACTTGTCTGAAAATGCAGATTATGATTCTGCTCGGGATGAGCAAGCTCAAGTTGAAGCTCGTATTAAAGAGTTAGAATATAAGTTAGAACATAGTAAGATTGCCGAGAAGAGTGCTAAGGGTGCTGTTTCTATTGGTTCTACAGTAGTTATCTTATATGAAGATGGTGAAGAGGACGAATATTCTATTGTTGGTTCTTTAGAGGCTGATCCATTTGAAAATAAGATTTCTAATGAAAGTCCTATTGGAGTAGCAGTTATTGGTCACCAAAAAGGTGAAGTTGTTGAAGTAGCTAGTCCAAATGGTTCTTATAAAGTGACAATTAAAGATGTGAAATAACATCTTTTTTTGATTTAAAAATTTATTGTAAAGTAAGTTTTGGACGTTGTAGAAGTGTTAGAAAAATGTTATCATTAGTATAACAGGATATGATGTCATAAAAAAAATGAAAGTGATCATAGTAATAAAAAGAGGGATAGTTATGAAATAAGAAAAGTTTAAAGAAAAGGATCATAAGAAGGCTGGAATTATTATCTTTACTGTTTGCTGTATCCTATTAATTACAGGAGTTTATCTTTATAGTAGTTTTGCTATTTATGAACAAAATCAAAACTTTCCGTTTTAAATACTGATGATTGGAGTGTATCCGTAAACAACCTAACCGTAACCAACACCAAATGTACCTTGTACTTTGTTAAAGGTGTAGTTGGCCAAATCATTGACCAGTTAGACAAAACTGGAGCATGTCCAGTAGTGAGTGAAGATGGAACAGTGCAAGTAACAAGTGCTGAAAGTACAAATGGCTACTTATGCAGTGCACCAGATGATTATGGCACCTCTTATTATTACCGTGGTAATGTTACAAATAACTATGTTAAGTTTGGCGATTATTACTGGAGAATTATCCGTATTAATGGGGATGGCTCGATAAGAATCATCTATGATGGAACAAGTGCTCACGCGAATGGTGAATCAAGTGAAGATCGTCAAGTTGGAACGAGTGCCTATAATTCATCTTATAATGACAATGCCTATGTTGGGTATATGTATGGGACGGTAGGCGCGAGCACCTATGATGCTACGCATGCCAATGATAATGATAATGATAGTACGATTAAAACCTATTTAGATAGTTGGTATAATACAAATATTGAAGACAAAGGTCTATCAAGCTATATCAGTGACACTTTATTCTGTAATGATCGTTCGTTTAATTCATACAATAGTGGTACCGGTGCAGGTACAAGTACAACTTACTACCGTTGGGGTTATGGCCCATGGGATAGTACAGGAACGCAATATCCAAGACTTACATGTACAGAGCAAAATGATCGCTTTACCGCAGATGATGAAATTACAGGAAATGGCGATTTAAGTTATCCGATCGGACTTGTTACAACGGATGAAGTTGTTTTAGCTGGAGGATATAGTACGTCTAATTCAGGGTATTATTTATATATAGGGAATGAGTACTGGACTATGACTTCTCACAGCTTCAATGGCAGCTTTGCGTATGTTCATAGCGTTAGTTCGGACGGCCACGTGGTCAACCTCAACGTCGTGAATGCCTCGTACGGTGTAAGGCCCACCTTAAATCTAAAGGCTGATAGTCTAAAATTGGGTGATGGAAGTGCTAGTAATCCATATCGGGTTGGCTGATTTGATCGTGAAATGTTAAAGCTAAAATTATTGTTCTTTTTTGGGAAGTGTGTTAGAATACTTTTCATGAAAGGTGATGTTTCGTGAGATATTTAGGTCAAAAAGGGATTTATGTTGGCAAGGTGATTCAACCTTTGGATGTTGTTGAATATCGACATGATTTTCCGGAAGGTAATGTTCGGGCTGGAGATAAGCAGATTGTTCGTTATAAAGTATTAAGAAGTATATTGTATCGCAAGTTTTTTGATGCTAATTTTGTGGATGATTTGCTTTATGAGAGTCCTTATTATCCTGTTTTAGATAATAGTTTGTTTTTGCAAGATGATATTTCTTTTGGAGTTATTGATGAGTATTCTTTGGGAAGTAGTTTATATTTTAGTAATTTTCCAGATAAGTTTTGTGGTAAAGATATTTGGGCTATTCGCAAGAGGCTTTTAAATGGGGAGTTGTTAAAGAGAAAGAAGTTATTAGGTTTAATGAAGAAAGTTCCTTCTTTACCTCAAGTGGAATTGGAACTTTTGGATATGTATGGGAAGTATGGATTTCAACCTCGTGAAGAAGAGGGAAGGATTAGGAAAATTAAATATTAAGTGAAAAATACTTAATATTTTTTTTAAATGTGTTATAATTTTGGTAATGAAGGTAGGTAGTGGATTATGATGAATAAGAATGGTTATACGATTAAAGAATTAGTTATTTTGTTTTCACTTTTAGCTATTGTGTTTGCTATAGGAATTATCAGAGGAAGTTATGCTTTAAAGGAAGCTTATAATACGGATGAGATTAAAGAGGTTCAAACAAATACATTGATTTTAGCTGCGGAAACTTATGCAAAGATGAATGAGGATAAATTTCAGGATGAAGAAACTTATTTGTTTGGTAGTGAGTTAGTGAATGAGGGTCTTCTTATGGATACAGAGAGTTTAGATTATAGTCAGGCTAAGATTAAGGTGATTAAGTCTGGGGATTCTTATAAGGCAGAGATTGTGGAATAATGACTATTTCTAAGACACGATTTTTAAATTATTCGCGGTGTCCAAGGTATGTTGCTTTGGAGGGGGTTAAAAAGGATGCTTTAGATGGTGATCTTTCTTATGATATGTATAAGAAAGAGGAGTATCAAAGTGAAATTTCTGAGCTTTATCAGGCTATGGTTGATGTTGATGAAGATGGGAATGTAGTGGATAAAACGGAGGTTGTTAATCGACAACTTGAGGCTATGCTTCCTTATTATAAACGGGTAGAATTTGAGGCAGGTAGAATTGTTTCTCTGATGTTTGGAGGTAAAACTATTTATGCTCAGGAAACGCATGATCAAGTAAAGTATGAGTTTTGTTTGAATGGGATTAGATATTTATGTTATGTGGATGTTTATAATGAAAGCGAAAAATGTATTAATATTGTTGAGGTAAAGGCTACTACTTCTAAGAAGTATACGGATTTAGCTGGGGGATATCGTAAAGGAAAGAAGTATTCAATTTTCAGGAAAAAGAACAACATATATCAATTAAAGGGTGAGATTGAAGGATATCCTTTAGAAAACGAAATGCCTTTAGAAAGTTATGAACGGGAAAGACAAAAGCTTTTTGATCGTTATAGGGTTGGTGAGTATGTTCATGATTTAGCTGTTCAAAGATTTTTTATTGAGTCTATGTATAAGTTAAGACATCAAGAAGATAAGTTACCAAAGTTTCATTATTATTTGGCCGTGTTAAATCAAAATTATGTTTTTGATGGGACTTATAAAGATAATGAACCTGTTTATCATGAACATCATGGCGAAGAGTTGATTACTTTGTTTCAGTTAGATCAGGTTACTTTGGAGTATTTACCTTTGATTGAAAAAGAAAATGAAAGTATTTTAAAAGCTATTCATGATATGGATACGAAACCTTGTCCGCTTGGTATTTCTTGTGGTTATAAGGCACAGAATTGTTGTAAGTATTTTCAAAGTGTATGTGGGAAGTGTATTCCACTTAAAAATAGTAGTTTGTGTTATGTGAATAATCCTTTTGGGTTTGTAACAGATGACAATAAGAGATTGAAAGGTTTGGAACTTATTAATGCGGGATATTTGCATCTTTTAGATATTCCAGAGAGATGGATTACAAAGAAAAATCATGTGATTCAAAGGGAATGTGTTTTAAATCATAGTCAATTTGTTCATAAAGAGAAAATTAGAAAAGCTTTGGCTTGTTTGGAATATCCGATTTATCATTTAGATTTTGAAACTTTTCCTTGTCCATTACCAAGATTTAAGGGAGAATGGCCTTATATTCAAAGTCCTTTTGAGTTTAGTTTACATATTGAATCTTCGCCAGGTGTTTGTGATCCGTATAAAGATAATGTTGTTTTTTTGGCTCAAACAACAGGTGATGAAAGAGAAGAGTTGATCAAGGAATTATTAAAATATATTGATCCCGATAAAGGAACTTTGTTTGCTCAAAATGTGGCTTTTGAGAAAGGAAGAATAAAAGAATTGGCTATGATTTTTCCAAAATATAAGGAGTCTTTAATGAAGATTTATAATCGTGGATTTGATTTGCTATGGCTTTTAAATAATAATAAAGAGTTGTATGAAAGGTTAGGTTTTAAGGGAGAGGATTTAGAAACGTTTAACTTTTATGATGAGAATTTAAGTGGCTCTTTTTCGATTAAAAAAACTTTGCCGGTTTTTAGTGAACTTTCATATAAGGATTTGGTTGTTAAAAATGGTACTGATGCAATTGTTGAGTATGCTAATTATGAAAAGATGTGTAAAGAAGTGCTAAAAGAGAAGCAAGATGCTTTGCGTGTTTATTGTGCTCAGGATACTTGGGCAATGGTAGAGATTTTGAATGCTTTGCGAAAAATTGTAAATGAGGCGTAAAGAAGTAATTCCTTTTCTTGTATGTTTTAGAGAATATCTAGTATGATAGTAAAGTAAGGACGTGATTTTATGTTATATCCATCTATTGATAAATTGCTGACAATAGTTGATTCAAAATATAAATTGGTTCATGTTGCTTCTATACGTAGTAAACAAATGCTTGAAAATAATCATTATCAAATGGCTGAGAAGGATTATAAGAATAAGAGAACTATTGGTCGGGCATTAGAAGAATTGGAAAAAGGACTTATTAAAGTTATTTCACATGATAACAGTAAATAGGTTCTTTTTTATGCGAAATTTTAAAATTTGTGATATAAATCCGGTCAAAAAGAAAAAAAACTCATAAATTATCCGTGAAAGGAGTTATTTATGAGTCGAATTTTATATGATGGTGAGAATCAAATTACGAATGACTATCGAGCGGGTGTTCATCAGGGTGTTGATGTAGTAAAAAAATGGTATCAGGCAGATGCTGTGATTGCTCATAGTGATGGTGAAGTTGTGTTGGTACAAACTGGTATGACAAATAGTCCTGGTAGTACGGGAAATGCTAGTTATGGAAATTTTGTCAAACTTCGGCATGAGGATGGGTATTATACTTTATATGCTCACCTTAATACAGTTTATGTGAATAAGGGTGATAAGGTGACTAAGGGCCAACAAATAGGATATATGGGTCAGACAGGAAATGCTTATGGTGTTCATTTGCATTTTGAGGTTCGTAATCAGTATGATACAAGAATTGATCCAACACCTTTTATTGATAGTGATTTGCCTGTAGCAAGTGAATCAGCAAAGCTTTCTTATCAGGCTTATGATAATGTAAAGAAGTATTGGCTTCCTAATGTGTTTATGGGGTCTAGTGATTATGCTGGTAATCTTGGAAATGCTATTGGGGGAATTTATTTAGATAAGTATCGGATGCGGGTTCATGATAAGGTTAAAGGTTATTGGCTTCCATGGGTAGAAAGTCGTGATGATTATGCTGGTAATTTGGGCAATGATATTGATGGTGTTCAAATTGAAGGCGTTACGTATCGTGTACATATTAAAAATGGTTCTTGGCTTCCGTGGGTAAATAAAGTGGATAATACGAGTCAAGGCTATGCTGGTATTTATGGCAGTAGTATTGATGCAATTCAGATTAAGTGATTATAAATGTATTAGTGTAAAACTGATGCATTTTTCTTTTGATGAAAAGTAGGGTTTGAAATAATGTATGAGTCATGTTATAATTTTTGGTGTATCAAGGAGGAAATGAATGAATCATACATTTTTTAAAAGAATAGGGGCTTATGTTTTGGATGTTCTTATTGTTTCTTTGCTCGTATCTTTGCTTTCTTATGTTCCGTTTTTAAACCCAAGTCGAGATGCATATTCAGAAAAGTATAATGAGCTTGTTAATTTACAGGAACAGTATACTAGTAATGAGATTAGTTTAGATGAGTATAATCAGGCTTTTGTGCCGATTGCTTATGAAATTTATCGTTATAATACGTATTATGTTATTATTGATTTGGTTTGTACTTTACTGTATTTTGGTGTTTTACAGTTTTTCTGTAAGGGACAAACGATTGGTAAGAAGTTGTTTCAGATACGGGTTGTAAGTAATGATGAGAGGCCTTTAACGATTGTGAATTTTATTTTAAGAACGGTTGTACTTAGCAATATGATTATTTCAATTGCTTTACAGTGTATTGTTCATTTTATGGATGTTGATCATTATTATATGGTTTATGAGAATGTTAATTTGGTTGGATCAATTATTTTGTATATTATGTTATTTATGATTGTGGTTCGGGCTGATGGTCGAGGACTTCATGATTTTGTAGCTAATACAAAGGTTGTTTTAGATGATCCTCAAGTTAAGGAAGATAAGGTAGAGGCTGAGCAGAAGATTATTGATTTGGAGGCTAAGGAAGAGAAGAAGAGTACTCCGAAAAAGAAAACAAAAAAAGGTACTAAGAAAGAGTAGTGCCTTTTTTGGTGATTGTGATGTTTGTTTGATAGAAGATTTTCATCATTTGATACAGAGCTTCATAGTCTTTTAGAGAACAAACTTCTAGGGATGAATGCATAGCTAGTTCGGGTATGCCAACGTCAATTGAGGTTACACTGACATGACGAAGACTTATACCACTTAGGGTAGATCCTCCAGCTAAATCGTTTTTAGCTGTAGAATCTTGATAAGGGATTTTATGTTGGTGACAGAGTTCTTTTAAGAGGGATGAGAAGTAAGCATTAGTTGTAGATGATGATTCTTTGACGATAGCAAAGCCTTTTCCTAGGTAAGCATTAGCTGTCGTGTCCATGTATTCTGGATGGTTTGGATGGGTAGCGTGGGTATTGTCTGAACTGATAATAAAACTTTTAGCTAGGGCCTGGGCAAGTGGTATATTTAGGCTTGTTGTAATTCTTTTTAGGGTATCTAAGAGAAATGATCCGTCAGCGCCTTCTTGGGTTAAGCTACCGATTTCTTCGTTGTTGAATGTAGTAAATATGGATATGCTTTTGGGGTCACTTTCGATGAAGCTTTCAAAGGCTGCGGATACGCTTGTCAGGTTATCGATACGTGGAGAAAGAAGTAGATCTTCTTTTAGACCAAAGGTTTGGGGAGATGTATTGTTATAAAAGAAAAGATCATAATCACACAGAGTTTCTTCTTTTTTAAGTTTTAAGAAGTCTTTAAGTAGTTTTAGAAAGTCTTCTTTTTTTTCGCTTAAGTTTAAGATTGGTTGTAAGTCTGTTTGCATGTTTAAATCTAGATTAGAATTTGCTTTATCATTTTGGTGTATTGCTACGCTTGGAACAACGGCTACGGTTTTTTGAAAGTCAATGATTTTGCTTTGGAAAGTATTTTTCTTTTTGATAAATACGCGTCCTGCTAGGGATAGTGGATGGTCTAGCCAGCCATAGTTTAAAAGTCCTCCATAAGGCATGATGTTATATTTTAAGTAGTTTTCTTTGATGTTTTCACCAGCTGGTTTTAATTCTAGAGAGGGGGTATCGCAGTGTGTCGTTATGATTTGAAAGTGATCTGGATTGGCGGGAATTTTAAAAGCAATTAAGCTAGCATCGTTGCGTGTAGTAAAGTATAGAGAGTCTTTGAGGTCCCAGTTTTCTTGTTCTACGACTTCTTGAAAGTTATGTTCTTTAAGGATATTTTTAAGGTAGTGAATACAGTTAAAAGCAGTTGGACTGTTTTCAATTAGATTAAATAATTTTTCTTTTTTCATAGGCATCACATTTTTATTGTGTTTTAACTCTTGATTTTTATGCGTGTTTATAGTAAAATTTTTAATTGTTCTAAAGGAGTTGTATTATATGAAAAAGACAAAAATTGTATGTAGTATAGGACCAAAAAGTAATGATGTAGATGTTATGGAACAAATGGTTCTTGCTGGTATGAATGTTGCACGTATTAATTTTTCTCATGCAACATTGGAAGAAAGACAAAAGGCACAAGACTCTGTTCGTGAGGTACGTAAAAGAACAGGAATGAATGTAGCTATTTTATGGGATACGAAAGGTCCTGAGTTTCGATGTGGTGTCATGGAAAATGATGCGATTGAACTTGCTGAAGGCGAGTTAGTTCGTCTTGTAAAAGAAAGTGTTTTAGGAACGAAAGAAAGATTTTCAGTAAATCATCCTGAAGCTATTGATTCTTTAAAAGTTGGCGACGTAATTTTACTTGAAAATGCTAAGATGAGATTAGAAGTTGTTTCTAAAGAAAGTGATGGCGTGACTTGTAAAATTGTCGCTGGTGGAACTTTAGGAAATCGTAAGAGTATGAGTGTTCCAGGTGTTAAACTTGATATTCCATTTATTGGCGAAGCTGACCGTGAAGATTTGATTTACGCTTGTGAACATGGTGGAGAATTTGTGGCTTTATCTTTTGTTAGTACACCAGAGGATGTTTTAGAAGCAAAAGCTTTACTTAAAGAACATGGTCGTGAAGATTTTCAAATTATTTGTAAGATTGAGAGTGCTTTAGGTATTCAAAATTTAGAGAGTATTTTAGATGTTTCTGATGGTGTTATGGTAGCTAGAGGTGATCTTGGAACAGAAATTCCTAGTGAGATTGTCCCAATTGAACAAAAGAAAATGATTAAGGCTTGTCGTCGTAAAAATAAAATTTGTATTGTAGCAACTGAGATGCTTGAAACCATGATGGAAAATGCTCGTCCTAAAAGAGCTGAAACAAGTGATATTGCAAATGCTGTTTTGGACGGTACTGATGCTGTAATGCTTTCTGGCGAAACAACTGTTGGTAAACATCCAATTGAAACAGTGGCAGCAATGGCACGTATTTGTGAAGCTACAGAAAAGTATGCTGAATATAATTATGTTGAAGAGATGCGTTTGGTTACGAATATTCGTGATGCAGTGGCAACAGCAGTTGTTGATACAGCTAATCGTTTAAATGCTAAAGTGATTACAACAGCAACTGTTCATGGTAGAACGGCTCGTTTGATTAGTAACTATAGACCAGTTGCACCTATTCTTGCTTTAACACCAAATGAGAAAGATGGACGTCGTTTGATTTTGAATTACGGTATTTATCCTGTAGTTATGCCTTTGATGAATTCAACCGATGAGGTTATTAAAGAAAGCATTGAAAAGGCTAAAGCATTTATGCCTTTAGAGAAAAAGGATGTTGTTGTTATTACAGGTGGTTATCCAAATAATGATGTTAATCGAACAACAAATTTAATGCAAATTGAAGAAATCTAGTGTCAAGAGGTTATTATTGCTTGACTTTGAAGGGAAATCTTTATAAAATATTCTTATGAAAAGAAATGAGGTATAGTTTATGACTCCAGGAACTGAATTTGATGGTTTTTGTGTGAATACGGCTAATATTTGGCAAGTTGTAGGTTATATATTATTAGTTGTAAAAATTGTTATTCCTATTTTGTTAATCGTATGGGGAATGTTAGATTTAGGGAAAGCTGTTGTGGCTGCTAAGGATGATGAAATAAAAAAAGCAACAAAGTCTTTGGCAATGAGAGCTATTTCAGCTGTTTTGATTTTCTTTATTCCAACGATTGTTAATGTTGTGTTAGGAGTTGTTTCTAATTTCTCTGAATCTGGAGCGCAAGATGATTGGCAAGTATGTCGGACATGTATTACAAATCCAGGAGATGGAGAATGTGATACTTATGCTCAAGACGCATGGTAGGAAGTAAAATTAGTGTGTAAAAGCACTAGTTTTTTTATGTTTTTTTTTGTATAATCTTGTTAAGAAGAGTGGAGCGTTCAAATGATTAGATTTAGGTATATTTTTGTTTGTCTTTTGGGGTTTATGTTATTTTTTTTAGGAAATGTTAAGGCGGATGCTGAAGTATTGGATTGTGTTTATAATACCCGATATGGTAGGATTAGTATTAATTTTGATTGTGCTGATCCGACTTTTACTTGTACTTCTGGTTCTTATGGGAATCGTTGTACAATAAATACAACAAATTTTACGATAGCTGATTTGGAAACAGATAACGAATCTCGACCTTATGCTTGTCCTACAAACATTTATTATTATGTTGATTTGGATGATGAAAGTGGTTTTGCTACTTATGATATTTATGCTATTAACAACGGTCCTAGTTCGTTATTGCAAGCCACTTTAAATCCAAGTTTATCTACTCAAAATGTTAATGAAAATTCTTGTAAAAATAGTGGTGGTGATACTGTTATTGATACAGAATATGATTGGGTTTGTGAATATGAGAATTTTACTTTACGTTTTAATACGGGAGATACTAGTGCCGTAACTACTTCTTCTATATTTCAATACAATGATGTTATCGTTCGCTTACGAGATTCAACAGCATGTCCAACAAGAATTTACGAAATTTGTAATGGAGATGATACTGGAGGCAAATGTGTTTTACTGACTTCCGCTGTTGCTTCAACTGGTGATAATGCTAATGTTTTGGATCGGGTAAATGGAGAAAAAGTGGATGTTGATGATCCAGGGAATCAGAGCTTTCAACCAAATGGTTTGTGTTCAGGAGAAAACTGTAATATTTCTTTAGCTTTGTTTTGTAATGATGGTAATGTTGCACGTACACTCAAGTTTATTGGACTGGCATTTTTTATAGCTAAGATACTTGTACCAGCAATTATTATTGTTGTGGGTATTGTAGATCTTATTAAAGTTATTACTTCTGGTAAAGAAGAGGATATGAAAAAGCATGCTAAAAATATAGGAATGCGAGTGGTTATTGGTGTTTTAATCTTTCTTTTACCTTCAATAATTGATGCGGTGTATGATGTTGCTTCGGATATTGTAAGTAATGGGGGAACTAGTGCTTTTGATAATTGTGAGGCATGTTTAATGACACCAAACTCAAGTGCATGTTATGTTGAAGAAAGCGAAGACTAGTAAAAATTTACTAGTTTTTTGGTGGTTTTACTGATATAATGTTTTTAGCGGTTAAAGTGGGGATTTTATGATGAGAAAGATAAAATTTGTATTGCTTTTTTTGATCTTTTTTTTGTTAAATATTTCAATTGTTTCGGCTGCTGAGATAATTAAGACATGTAGATATGAAGAAGATTATATTGGCGCTTATATTCATTTTTGGGACGATGGTACTGTTACTGGGGCTCAATATTTTGATGGTCATCAACTTGATCAAGAAAGAGCTATTGAGACATATATGGATGATGTTGATGATGTCGTAAATCAATTTAATGAAAATCATGAATGTCCGTCTTATATTGTTAGTTATCGTGTTACGGATCTTGGGTTAAACTTTGGCGTGGTTCGTTATCGATTTTTTTTCGATGAAGAGTCTAAAGATGCTTTTATTAATGATTATGATACTTGGTATACGGAAGCTTATTCTGCTTCGCTTACTAGTTCTTCTGGTGATGAAGATGATCCTGAAAATAATGTTGGAGAAAATGAAGTGTTATATTCTAAAACTTATCAGTCCCTTATTAGTAATAGTTTAGGCGATGTTACTTTTCGTTTTAAATATAATACAGTTACGGAAAATTATACTCAGCAAATTATGAGTTTTAGTAATTCAGAAGTTAATCCTATAATTATTGATACAAGTATTGAGCATTTTAAAACTTCTGTTCTTGATAAAGCTCGAGAAAATCAGTTTCCTGAAAGTGTTTATTGTGGAACTATTGCAAGTTATTTGTTAGTTTCAAATGATGCGGTTATTGTTTCTGGTGGTGGAGAGATTAATAATGGAGATGTGGTTTGCTCATTTGATCGCAATTTGTTTTTGGATTCTACAAATCGATTAATACGTTATCATAATCCTGATTATGGAAATACTGAACAACCCGATGATGATAATAATCAAGGTTTTAATCCAAATGGTTTGTGCTCAGGAGAAAACTGTAATATTTCTTTAGCTTTGTTTTGTAATGATGGTAATGTTGCACGGACACTTAAGTTTATTGGGTTGGCATTTTTTATAGCTAAGATACTTGTGCCAGCGATTATTATTATTGTCGGTATTGTAGATCTTATTAAAGTTATTACTTCTGGTAAAGAAGAGGATATGAAAAAGCATGCTAAAAATATAGGGATGCGAGTGGTTATTGGTGTTTTGATTTTTCTGTTGCCGTCAATAATTGATGCGGTGTATGATGTTGCTTCGGATATTGTAAGTAATGGGGGAACTAGTGCTTTTGATAATTGTGAGGCATGTTTAATGACACCAAACTCAAGTGCATGTTATGTTAAAGAAAGCGAAGACTAGTAAAAATTTACTAGTTTTTTGGTAGTTTTACTGATATAATGGTTTTAGCGATTAAAGTGGGGATTTTATGATGAGAAAGATTTTAGTGTTTTTAGTCTTGGGAATAAGCTTTTTTCTATGTATTAATTCTACTTCGGCTAGGGTTTTCAATGATGGTTTTATAGTTGGCGATTCGCTTATTTTACTTGATGATGAGACAGATTATTCTGTTGTTGATACAAATGTTGAGGATATTTGTGCAAGTAGAAATTATCGAGTTCCGATGCGTTTTTTGGGAATTACTTTGAATTTTGTTAAGATTGCTGTACCGGTTTTGATTATTCTTTTTGGCCTTATTGATTTGTATAAAGCTGTTACTGCATCTAAGGATGATGCGATTAAAAAGGCTGTTAGGTCTATTGCTTTACGAGTGGTTGCAGGTGTATTTGTTTTTCTATTGCCTGGTCTGGTTCAGTTTGCTTTGAATTTAGTTCAAGATTGGAGTGATTATCAAGTGAATTGGTGTTGTTGTACGGAGTGTTTATTAAATGGAGATTGTAATGTTAATATTGATTCTTGCAGTAATTCTTGTTCGATTGGAGGTATGAGTAATTAATGAAAAAGTTTTTAATAGGTGTATGTGTCTTTTTGACTTTTAATCTTTTAAATGTTTCAGCATATGGTACAAGTTATTATTATGAAACGGATGAAGGGAAATTTGCTTTATGTGGTGGCTATCAACCAGGATGTTTTGAGGTAGAAAAAAATGCTAATGGTCTTTCTTTTAATAGTAGTGCTAAAGAGGTTGATTACCAGGGGTTTACTTATTCTTATAATGAAGAGGCTCAGGAAGCATATTATGCTACGAAGTATGGTCAGACGAGAATGTATTTTTATATGAATGGGGATCGATATGTTTTGTGTGATCAAGTGGGAGATTGTACAACTTATACTTATGATCGGTTGGTTGCTATGGGGGCAACAATAAGTAATCAAGATCGAATTATTTTAAATAATGGAGATGGTCCTGGAGTTCCAGGGGATACATATTATTATAATAGTAGTTATGAGCAAACCGGTAATCCTGGGGATTCTGGTAATACTGAGACTGATAATAATGAAGAAGAGCTTGTTGATGAAACGGGTTATTGTACGCAGTTAAAGGCACCTTTACAGTTTATAGGAAATATTGTTTTGATTTTTAAAATTGTTATTCCTATTATTATTATTCTTTTTGGAATGATTGATTTCTTTAAAGCTGTTACTGGGGCTAAGGATGAAGAGATTAAGAAGTCAGCGCGTTCTTTAATGATGCGAGTTTTAGCTGGTGTGGTTATTTTCTTTATCCCAACGATTGTTAGTACGGTTTTCTCTTTGGTTAGTGATTTTGCTCAAATTGAAGGCTCTTTTGATGCTTGTCAAAAATGTGTGTTTAATGTTAGGGAGTGTAAATAATGCAAAAAAAAGTTATTGGAATCCTTGTTTTTCTTGGGGCATTGTTTGTAGGTTGTTCTGTGTCAGCTGCTGATGTTAACTATTGTACTGGTCTTCGTTCTACTTTTATTATGATCGGTCATATTGTCCGAATTGCTAAGATTTTGGTACCTATATTAATTATAGGTTTTGGAATGATGGATCTTTTTAAAGCAATTGTAGGTTCTAAGGATGATGAAATTAAAAAGGCTGCCAAGTCTTTAGTTATGCGTTTGATTGCTGGCGTATGTATTTTCTTTTTACCTTCTATTGTTGATTTTGTGTTTAGTTTGGTTGATGGATGGAGTAATTATAGTACAAATTATCAAGAATGTTTTAAATGTATTTGGGATGTTGGTAGTTGTCTTAATAATGATTAGGTAAACTTGGGCAGGAGATAAAATCTTTTGCTTTTTTTGATTGTGTTATTTGGTAAAAATTGATACAATTAAAGTGGTAATTTATTTGCTCATTTGTTATAATCTCATCTTAAACACTTTTTGAGAAGTAAAAACTCCCTAGGCCCCTGTTTATGGGGGTTTAGAGAGTTTTTTTTCT
>CALVQE010000007.1 GCA_944355355.1 uncultured Bacilli bacterium | reverse complement strand
GGCTATCGTTGTTTAGATAAGTTACCAGGGAAAATACTTAATGCCACGATTAAACAAGTAGGATATAAATATTATGTCAGTGTTTGTGTAGAAGAAGTTATTTATACAGAACAAAGAGCAATTGGTATTGATATTGGGATAAAACATATGGTTGTTACTAGTGATAAAACATATTATGAAAATCCTGAGTTTTTAAAGAAATATGAAAGAAGAATACAAGGGTATCAACAAGAATTATCTAGAAGAGAAAAAGGAAGCAAAAATTACGAAAAGACTTTAAGAAAATTAGAAGAGCTTTATCGAAAGTTAAAAAATGCTAGAAAAAAGTATTTAGAAGAAGTAGTATCAAAGATTATGAAGAAAAAAGAAATAATTATAGCTGAAAAATTAAAAGTCAAAGAGATGCTTGGGAGATGGAAGTGCTAGTAACCCATATACAGTATAAAAAATATGTCAAGTGAAAGTCAGATGATGACAAGAAAATTGACATATTTTTTTGCATTCAGTATACTTATTATAATGAAGGTGACTAGATATGAGGAAAAGATATACCATTGCTTTAGCGCTTATTTTTTGTGCTATCTTACTTTGTATAAGTATTTTATTCCAATATCGTGCCTATTTAGAAGATCAAAGCTACGGCGAGGCCATTACTATGGTTACAGAAGAACTATCTATTAATTATTTAAATGGCAATAAGATTAAACTCGAAGAAGAAACCGAAGAAATAAACTTTTCGGTAACAAATCATTCTACAGAAACGAAATATTTTTATATCAGACTATTAAATATCGAAGGAAACACCGAAGATTTAAGTTATGAAATCACTTCAAATATAGAAACCTTTGAAGCCGTGACGGCTAACTTTTCTCAAACAATATTAGGAAGTCGCATCAAAATAGAACCTGGTGAAACACTACGTTTCTTACTTACTATTCAAAATCCTCATAAAAGAACGATAACCTTTGAAATTGAAACAGATATTGAACAAGTCGATAACAGTTTTGCTAGTACAGTTTTAGCAAACAATACCATCTTAGAAAATGCTGATGCTACAGATGGACTAATTCGTAAAGCTGAACAAGATGGTGATGTATACTACTTTAAAGGTAATGTAACCAATAATTATGTTTCCTTTGCTGGTCAAACATGGCGTATTGTTAAAATAAATGAAGATGGCACAGTTAAGCTTGTTTTAAATGGGGTAACTGAACAAATGATACCAATGAATACGACTGAGAATGTTGGTAATACAAACTTTACAGAAACTAATGTCAATCAACAATTAGAAAATTGGTACAGTCAAAATCTAATGGATTACGATGATTTGATCTCAAGCACTAGATACTGCTTTGATGACTCTGTAATGACCGATGAAAATAATCGTATTGAATATCTTTCGAATATCCGTATCTTTACAGAACAAAATCCTACCAATGTTTGTAATGGAACAAGCGTGCCTAAAAAAATTGCTATTTTAACAGCCGATGAAGTTATGTATGCTGGAGGTAACCTAAATGAAAATACCGGTTACTATTTATACTTAGATGGCATGCAAGGAGCGTACTGGACGATGACTCCTCATAAAAAAGAAAATAACACGGTTTCCTATATTGTTGTCAATACCAATGGCTCTTTAGGAAAAGATGTAGTAGAAACATCGAATTTATTTGTAAGACCAGTCATTACAATTATTCGTAGAGCTTCAGTTGAAGGGACAGGAACTATAGAAGAACCTTATACCTTAACATATGGAACGTAAACAATGACCTGTCTAAATAGTGTCTAATTATATGTCAAATAGTCAATTTTAATGACTATTTTTTTTGATATCTGATAAACTAATAGTAGGTGAGAAGTATGTATAATTTTTTTACAGACATTTGGCAAATTATTAGTAGTTTATCTTTTATAGATTATATCTTATATTTTGCAGTTGTAACTTTAATCATATTAATTGTTTCTTTAATCTATGTTATTGAAACGGAAAAATTAGAAGAAAAAGAATTAGAATTAGCTAAAGAAGAAATAAATGAGGAGTATACTATGAATAAGGAAGTTAATGAAGAAATCGATTTACAGAATATTGTAAACACCATCGATGAAAATCCTAAACCCCTAGTAGATATGACGGCCTATGAAGAAGAACAAGAAAGCAAAGCAATTATCAGTTATGATGAGTTGTTAAGCGAAATTAAACAGAATGAAATCAACTATACCAAAGAAGAAATGGTAGATGACATAATTCCAGTCAAAAAAATAAGTGTAAATCCAGTGGAAGAAAGAATGCCTATAGAACTTATTGCTAAAGAACCTAAAATAGAATTTGAAACAATACCTAAAGAAGAAGTAAAAGGTAAATTATTCTCTTATGAAAAAGAAGAAGCCTTCCTAAAAGCTTTACAACAATTAAATGAACTTTTAAACTAATCGAAATTCATTGACATTTTACTTTCTAGTCTTCATAATAACTACAGAAAGAAGTGAAGTGCCAATGAATTTTTATATTTATACCCTAGGTTGTAAAGTCAACGCTTATGAATCAGAAGTAATTAAAGAAAATTTTTTGCAAAAAGGTTATAAACTAGATCGCGAAAAACCAGACATTATTATTGTCAATACTTGCTCAGTTACAAATGTTGCCGATCAAAAATCTCGTAAGATGGTTAGAAGATTCAAAAAAAATCACAACAACGCTATTTTAGTTGTCTGTGGTTGTTCAAGTGAGAATAAAGAAACAGAATATAATCAAATGGATATTGACATCCTATTAGGAAATAATGAAAAAAGTCAGATTGTTTCTTTAGTTGAAAACTATCTTCAAACGCATCAAAAATATACTAAATTTTATCACACCCGAAACTTAGCTTTTGAACCGATGCAAATCGAAAAGTTTACTACCCACACTAGAGCATATATAAAGATTGAAGATGGCTGTGATAACTTTTGCAGTTATTGTATCATTCCTTATGTGCGAGGAAAAAGAAGGGATAAAGACTATGAGACGGTCATAAAAGAAGCGAAGATGCTAGTAAATAATGGCCATCAAGAAATTGTCTTGACTGGTATTCATACCGGATCATACGGCTTTAATAGCGATCATGATTTAACAGATTTAATTCATGAATTATCCCAGATAGAAGCATTAAAAAGAATTCGTATTTCTTCAATTGAAGTAACCGAACTTAATGATAAATTCTTGCAAGAATTAAAAACTAATCCGAAGATCTGTGATCACTTGCATGTTCCCTTACAGGCTGGTTCAGATGAAATCTTGCAAAAAATGAATCGCAAATATAATTTAGAGGAGTATAAAGAAAAAATAAAGAAAATCAAAGAGATTAGGCCAGATATTTCTATTACAACGGATGTTATTGTCGGTCATCCTTTTGAAACTGAAGAACTTTTTCAAAAAACGATTGAAACTGTTAAAGAAATTGCATTTAGTAAAATTCATGTATTTCCTTATTCCAAAAGAGAAGGAACCGCATCTAGTAAAATGCCTATGCAAGTGCCTGAAACAGAAAAACATGAACGCAGCAAAAGATTATGTGAAATATCAAGTGTCTTAGAACAAGCTTATGCTGAAAAATATCTTGGCAAAAAGTTAGAAATATTGATCGAAAGTGATCAAATAGGGACAACCTCAAATTACTTAAAGGTAAAATGTTTAGAAGAAGTACCAATAAATATATTGCAAAATGTCATCATAAAGGATGTCCAAAATGGTGAATTAATTGGTGAAATTTGCCGGTAGATTTTAAAGGGAATATTTGATAAAATATATACAGAATAAATAAGGGTGATCTAGATGTTTGAAAATATACGATATAAAGAATTACAATGGTTAGATGGTGGTATCCAAAAAGGAATAATTCGTGTCAATCAAAACTTTGATTTTAACGAAAAAACAACTAGACCTTTTAAAAGGGCCAAAATAAGAGAAGTTCTATCCGTTGGTCGTGTAAACTATGAACGATTAGATTCCTTTATAATAAACTCATTAAATGATTACTATACTAAGCTTAATTTGGTAACAAAAGCCGAAGAAAAAAGAAGAAGGACAAATGAATATAATGAATTATATCAGTTATGGTATAACATAAATGTGGCTAGACAAAATAGAGATATCAATTTAAACAACTATTATGATGATTTAGTCTATCGTTTATATTTATTAGGGTATAAAAGTGATGAATAATTGTGTCTTTCATTAGAAAAACGTGATAAAACTGCGAATTATTCGTTCGAAAAACGTGATGAAAAAGCGAATTATTCGTTCAGAAAACGTGATGAACTCTTGACGAAAAACTTTATAAATGTTATCCTAACTATAGGTGATACAATGAAAAGAAAAATATATGATCAGTTGCTTTCATGGAAGAATAATGAGCAAAATAGAAAACCATTAATGGTTTTAGGCGTTAGACAGTCTGGTAAAACCTATATAATTGATGAGTTTTGCCGTCAGGAATTTGCAAACTATATCTACATAAACTTGTTTGAACAAAATGATGTTTGCAACTTATATAATTCTGATTTAACTTCAGATGAAAAATTTGCCCAGTTAAAAATATTAGTGAATTTTGATTTAGATATTCCGGGTACAATTCTATTTATCGATGAAATTCAAGAATCAGAAAAATTAATCGCTGAATTAAAATATTTTTGTGAAAAACACAATAACGTTCACATTATATGTGCTGGCTCACTTTTAGGAGTAAAATTAAAAAGATCAAGGTTTTCTTTTCCTGTTGGTAAAGTAAAAATGTTAAATATGTATCCTATGGATTTTGAAGAGTTCTTGATGGCCATGAAAGAAGATTTGCTGATTAAGTCAATAAAAGATGCATACGAAAGAAACAGTAAAATTTCTGATGCTATTCATGAAAAAGCTTTGAAACTCTACCGTATATATTTAATCACTGGTGGTATGCCTGAAAGTGTTCAAAATATGGTAGATGCCCAAAAAGACTATATCAAATACGATCAAAGCATTTTGAAAGACATTTTAGAATCTTATTTTAACGATATGAACAAGTATGTAACCAGTGATACTGAAGCTTTGAAAATTAATCGCTTATATAAATCTTTACCAGCTCAACTAGCAAATAATTCCAATAAGTTTCAATATTCAAAAATAGATAAAAATGCTCGCGCTAGAGAATATGAAACATCCCTAGATTGGCTATGTGCCAGTAATATGGTTATCCAAGCTTTAGCAGTCAAAACACCACAGATTCCATTAAAAGGCTTTGTTGATCCAGATACATTTAAACTCTATTTAAGTGATGTTGGGATACTTTGTAATATTCTAGGCTTATCAATGCAAGACATCCTAACCGATAATATATCTTTATATAAAGGAATAATTGCTGAAAATTATGTAGCAAATCAGTTAATATGTAAAGAGTATGAATTATACTATTGGAAAAGTGATGCCTTAGCTGAAATCGACTTTTTATTATATACTAAAGATGGAATTATCCCTGTCGAAGTAAAGATAGGCGACACAGCCAAATCAAAAAGTTTAAATACCTATATAGCTAAATTTCATCCACCGTATGCCATTCGTATTAGTACCAAAGGCTTTGGTTATGATAAAGAAAAGAAAATCAAATCAATTCCGTTATATGCGACATTTTGTTTATAAAATCTAAATTGGAGGATTAGGATATCATGCAAACAATAGAAGGAAAAGTTAGAAGTATCATATTTAGTAGTGAATCAGGTTTTTTAGTTGCTATTTTAAAAGTTTTAGATACCAAAGAACCCGAATTAGAAGATCTTATCCATAAAACTATAACCATAACAGGCTTAATGGCAGATGTAAATACAGAAGATACCTATGTTTTGCATGGAGCCTATGTTAAACACGAACGTTATGGCATGCAATTTTCTTTCCAAACCTATGAAAAGAAAATTCCGGAAGGAAAAGACAGCATTATTGAGTTTTTATCTAGTTCTCTAATTAAAGGCTGTGGTCTTAAAACTGCAACTTCTATTGTGAATACTCTAGGAGAAGATGCTTTAAAACTAATTAAAGAAAATAAAGAAAATCTCATGCTCGTTCCAGGAATGACTCCCAAAAAGGCTGAAGCCATCTATATCAGTGTTTTATCTTATTCTAAAGTAGATGACACCATTATTACTTTAAAAAACATGGGTTTTACCGTTTCAGAAGCAACCAAACTTGTTAAACATTACCAAGATAAAACCCTTGTTTTTTTAGAAGAAAACATCTATTACTTTAAAGAGCTAATTCCTTTTAATAAACTAGATAAAATATTTTTAGATACGCATGATCCTTACGATGAAAAGCGTGTACTTGAATGTTTAAAAGAAAGTATGGAAAGAATTAGTAACACAGCCGGTGATGCCTATTATTCCCTTGAAGAAATAACTGATTCACTAAAAAAGGAATTTAAAATTCATTTGACACCTGAAGAACTAGAAAAATATTTAAAAAAACTACTAGAAAAAGAAGAAATTATTTATGAAAGTGGTCATATCTATTTAACAAAATACTATGAAATGGAACTTGACATCGCCCATATTCTAAATCGAATGATGAGCTATCCTAAAAAAAGTATATCGCACTTAAAAGAAAAACTTGAATATTTAGAAGACTTGTTAGGCGTAAAATATAACAAAGATCAAGAAACCGCGATCATTACAGCCCTTCAAAATCCAGTTTCTATTATTTCAGGCGGACCAGGAACAGGAAAAACAACCATCGTCAATGCTATTACAAAACTATTCATTGAAATTTACAAACTGTCACCTTTAGACACTTTAACCCAAATTGCGTTACTTGCCCCAACGGGTAGAGCAGCCAAAAAACTTTCAACCAGCACCAATCTGCCAGCCATGACAATTCACCGTTATTTAAAATGGAATAAAGATACCAACGAATTTCAAATCAATGAAAAAAATAAAAATCATCATAAGCTTATCATTGTTGATGAAACAAGTATGATTGATGAATATTTATTTTCTTCTCTTTTAAAAGGTATTCCCGAAAGCAGCCAGATTGTCTTTGTCGGAGACACTTTCCAACTTCCAAGTGTCGGAGCTGGTCTTATCTTAAATGACTTAGTAGAAAGCCACTTGTTTCCATACATTTCCCTCGAAACAATCTATCGTCAAAGTGATAATTCTTATATACCAATTCTTGCCAAAGAAATAAAAGAACATAATTTAAGTAGTAACTACTTAGAGAAAAAAGACGATTATAACTTTCTTGCCTGTGACAGCAAACACTTAAAAGAGATGCTAAAAAAAATCATTGAACGAAGTATTGAAAAAGGTCTAAAAGCTGAAGAAATGCAAGTCCTAGCGCCTATGTATAAAGGCGAGAATGGAATTGATAATCTAAACATCTTGCTTCAAGAACTCTTTAATCCAAAAGACGACAAGAAAAAAGAAATTGTTTATTTTGATACAACTTATCGTGAAGAAGACAAAGTCTTACAACTGGTAAATAATCCAGACTGCAACGTCTTTAATGGCGATATTGGATATATCAAAAAAATAGAAGAAGTTCAAAACCCTCATAAACATACCGAAGTCTTAATTGATTTTGATGGTAATAAAGTTGTTTATAAAACCGAAGACTTAGGAAGTATCAAACATGCCTATGCCATTACCATCCATAAAAGTCAAGGAAGTGAATTTCCTCATGTCATCTTACCAATGACCAAAAATTACCATAAAATGCTTTATAACAAACTAATTTACACCGGTGTATCAAGAGCCAAGAAAAGCCTAGTTTTAATAGGGGAAAAAGAAGCATTCTTAATGAGTGTCAATAACGATTATGCCACTAACCGTAAAACCGGTTTAAAAGAAAAATTAGAGAATATTTTTATAAAAAGTTAGCATACTAATACTGAGGTGATAAGATGAAAAATACATTGATTGGCTTAGGTATTGGTATGAGTGCCGGAATGGGACTAGCAGCCTATGTTTTATCCAATCCAAATACCGAAAAGAAAGCTACTAAGATGCTCAATAAAGCAATGGATAATGCTACAGACATGATGGATAATATGAAAAGAAAAATGAAATAAATCAATAAAACCCTCGAATATAACTGAGGGTTTTATTTTTTCGACAAAACATTACAAAACCTCCCATTGCTTTATGATAAAACGTTGTCTTAGAATAAAGAGCCAAGGAGGTGACAAACATGAAAGTTTCTATGTTTAATGAAGAAAACACATTTTATTTAGGAATGAATGATCGGGTTTTTAAAGAAATCTTTTTAAGAGAAGAAAATAAAGATTTATTGTCTATTTTACTGTATACTTCTTTAAAAATGAGTTTTAGTAAGATAACGCTTTTGAATGCAGAAAGAATCGAAGGAAATGTTTCAGTTAGAAGAAAAACACTCGATGTTCTATTGGAAACGGATTCAGGACTTATTGGAATAGAAGTAAATTCATCGAATCAAAAGTATATCCGAGCGCGAAACTTTGCTTTTTTTAGTGATATGGTATCTCATCATGTTGGCACAGGTCAAGTCTATGATGAAGTAACCCAGTTTCTGCAGTTAAACTTCACAAGTGGGATCCATAAAGATCCAAAAGAATGTCGAATTTATAAAATGCAAGATGATGATCAACTTCTTTTTATACGAAACGCCTTTATTTATGAAGTGAATATAGACAGGATAGTTAAATTTTGGTATGATGAAAACGAAGAGAAAATACAAGAGTACAAGTATATTATCATGCTTGGATTACCATTAGAAGAATTAGAAAAATTATATTCTAAAACAAAAGATAGGTTGGTGAAAAAATATATGAAAGAATTAGAGGGTGTCAATGAAGATCCAAGATTTCGGGAGTATTTAACGAAAGAACAAGATGAAGAAAAGATTCGCAATACCTTAATTATGGAAGCAAAAGCTGAAGGCGAAGAACTTGGAGAAAAACAAACCAAAATAGAAATAGCAAAGAAAATGCTTGAAAAATATTCCGTAGAAGAAATCAAAGTTCTTACGGGATTAAATGAAAAAGAAATTCGCATGTTAAATAAAAAATTTGTGGCATAAATGTTTTTTTCGACAAAACCTTACAAAACCTCCCATTGCTTTATAATAAAACGTTGTCTTAGAATAAAGAGCCAAGGAGGTGACAATATGAAAGTTTCCATGCTTAATGAAGAAAAGACATTTTATTTGGGCATGAATGATCGCGTTTTTAAAAGAAGAAAATAAAGATTTATTATCTATTTTACTGTATACTTCTTTAAAAATGAATTTTAGTAAGATAATGCTTTTGAATGCAGAAAGAATCGAAGGAAATGTTTCAGTTAGAAGAAAAGCACTAGACGTCTTATTGGAAACGGATTCAGGACTCATAGGAATTGAAGTGAATGCATCGAATCAAAAGTATATCCGAGCGCGAAACTTTGCTTTTTTTAGTGATATGGTATCTCATTATGTTGGCACAGGTCAAGTCTATGATGAAGTAACCCAGTTTCTACAGTTAAACTTTACAAGTGGCATTCATAAAGATCCAAAAGAATGTCGAGTTTACAAAATTCAGGACGACGATCAACTTCTATTTGTCCAAAATGCCTTTATTTATGAGGTAAATATAGACAGGATAGTCAGATTTTGGTATGATGAAAACGAAGAGAAAATACAAGAGTACAAGTATATTATCATGCTTGGATTACCATTAGAAGAATTGGAAAAGTTGTATTCCAAAACAAAAGATAGGTTGGTGAAAAAATATATGGAAGAATTAGAGAGAGTCAATGAAGATCCAAGATTTCGAGAGTATTTAACAAAAGAACAAGATGAAGAAAAGATTCGCAATACCTTAATTATGGAAGCAAAAGCTGAAGGCGAAGAACGTGGCCAGCAACTTGGAGAAAAACAAAAAGCAATTGAAATTGCAAAGAAAATGCTTGAAAAATATTCCGTAGAAGAAATCAAAGTTCTTACGGGATTAAATGAAAAAGAAATTCTTATGTTAAGTAAACATTCTTTGGAAAAATCCGTAGTATAAAAAAGACCCAGTCCCATATGAGACTGGATTTATTATTTTCGAGTCAAAGATAGTACATCATCTGCTTGATATCTTCCTTCAATCGTAATATTATCAGTAGAGTATTGATTAGCTACCGTGTAACCGATAACTTCATAACCATTAGCTATTAAGTTTTCATACTGAGCCATATCATGAATGTTGACAATCTCATCAGTAGCGTTTTTTACAATAATAGATTCGACAACTCGTGTTTCTTGATCCTGATAAAATGAAGTTTTAGCATTTTCCTCCATTGCTAAAGAATAAACATCCTCATAAATGTATGCATCATCACGAATAGAAACAAAATCTCCAATATTAATAACATCTTCGACCTTCTCACTATTTTTCTGATTAATCTGAGTTTGAACTTTTAATAAAGCCTCTTTTAAATCTTGCAATTCATTCGTATCTATACTTTCCTCAAGAGTCTCATTTGGAGTAATATTGATCGTTGGTTCCTGCGTTTCTTGAACAGTCTCATCCTTTTCTGTTGATGTGATTGCACTAGAGGATTCACTTTCGATAGTAATCTCATTTTCTTTAGAATTACTGTTTGAAAACTTAAAAGACGTAGCCGTTGCTAAAGAAACCATTCCAATAGATAGTCCTGCCGTTAACACAGCCATTCTTCCAACAACCTTTCGATAACCTTTTTTAATCTTCTGAAGATTTTCAGGAATGATCTCTAAACAATCTTTAAAAGTTAAATTATCGTTGTATAAATCGTTTAATTCCTGTTCAGAAGTAGCTTTATCTGTTTCTGAGATCGCCTGAGTACCTCGAATAAAATCTAAATATTTTTGAGCGTCTAAAAAGCCATCACTATTATATTGAAGTAAAACCTCCGTATGATTCACGGCCTTATGTGCATGTGTTGCTGAAACATTATCGATGTCATCTAAAACCTCATTTGCCTTGCGTCCCTTTAAAATCTGTTGATACTTTTTATCAATATTTTTAACTTTATGAGCATACTTCTTAATATCTTTAACAGATAAATTTTCTGCATTCTTATTTGTAAACTCAATTGCTAACTTATAATTTTTATACGTCAAATAATCAGACAAATACTCAGACGTAGGTAATTTATCTTTTAATTTACTTGTTAAATCACTGACTTTTTCTCTTATTGACTTTTTATTTTGACTCCTATCTTTTATATTTGAATTATTCTTCAAAGAAAAATTGGCCTTAACCAAATTGATTTTATCCTTTACTTTATTTACTAAAACATTTTTCTTTTCTTTTATAGTTTCCTTATTATTTAAAACATCTATTTCTTTCTTTAAAGAAAACTTAAGCTTAAGAACATTGACTTTATCTTTTAATTCTAAACTTAGATCATCCATCTTTGCTTTAACATAAGGCAATCCGTTCCCATATAATTTTTGTAAAGAATGACTAACCCGGAAAGTGCCTCCTAGAAAAAAATGAAACATGACAGTAGCAAAGTTCTTTTTGCGACGACCACAAATAACATCAATAATGCCACCTAACAATTTTTTATCTTTTTCACCTGCTAAATTATTCCAAATTTCATAACGTGATGTATATTCTTCTTTCAGATCTAAAACGTAAAATAATACAGCCATAACATCTTGATAATCTTTAAGTTGCTTTTTTAACTTTTTAATCTTCTTTTTATCATTATTCGAATAATTAAAACTTTTTTCTTTTTCACGTATTATTTCCAGAAAAAAATCAATCATATCAATTTCCGTAACATCAAAATTTGAATATTCGTAATCATCTACCACCTTTGAAATATACTCAATTTTTTCATATTTATCCGTATAAAAAGTGTCAACACGGCACATGAGTTTTTGAAATTGTTCGTGATCTTCAGGAAGAATTAAATACGAATCACAAGTAGAATTATTATTATCATTCATACCTCGACTTATTATCTCAATAAGCTCATTTAACCACGAAATGACATTAAGTTCCAATTCCTCATCCAAATATCCATTCAACCTTTCAATAAGTTTTTCGTTTTCTTTCTCATAACCCGCTCTGATCATAATAAATCACTCCTGACGAGTATTTATTATAGCAACTTTAAATATCTTGTCAACAATTTATACCTTGATTTAGAAAGGAAAATCCGTTATAATTTTAAGTAGAATATGAGGGATCGTTATGCGCTTAAAATACAAATTAGGACTAGCAATTGTAGCAGTTGCTATAGCCATATGCCTAATGGCAATGCAAAGTTATGCTTTATGGATAGCAGACTTTGCCCAAGAAGGAGAAAACCTTGTCAGTGTAGGGTGTTTTGATGTCGAAATGGAAGAAGTAAATAAACCCATTTCTCTAAAAAACACCTATCCTGTCAGTGATAGTAAAGGCCTAACCCAAACACCATATACCATAAAACTATCCAATACAAAATGTACAACCGATGCCAAATATGTAATCACCTTAAATACCTTAACAACCAATACAATGGATAACTCTAAAATCAAATTTGCCATTAGTACTGGAACACCTACAAATGGCACAAACTTAGGAGACTATGCCAAAGTCTCATCCAATATAAATGTAGAAACAGGCAATCTACCTGTTGAAAATCTAGATCAGTCAATAATCATTCAAACTGGAACCTTAAAACAAGGTGCAAGTGTGACGTATAATATTTATCTATGGATAGATGAGTCAGCCGGCAATGAAGTACAAGGACAAAAGTTTGAAGCAAGTATCAACGTCGTTAGTAGTGCAGTCACACTAGAACCAACAGTAGCCGACAAGATTATTGAACAATTAGATACGACAGGTGCTTGTCCAACCGTAAATGACGACGGAACTGTCCAAGTAACAGGTGAAGAAGAAAACAATGGTTATCTTTGTAGTGCCTCAGATGACTATGGAACAAGCTATTACTATCGTGGTAACGTTGAAAATAACTGGGTAAAGTTTGCAGGCTTTTATTGGCGAATACTAAGAATCAATGGAGATGGAAGTATAAGAATGATTTATGCTGGAGATGCCAGTGTCATTGATGCTTTACCAAATAAAAGTGATGTTTTAAAAAATGGATATAATGATTCAAATACAGATTATACTCAAATAGGAACCAGTGCCTACAATTCATCTTATAATGATAATGCGTATGTCGGCTATATGTATGGCACAACAGGTTCGAGTACCTATGAAGATACCCATGCCAACACGAATGATAGTACGATTAAATCCTATTTAGATAATTGGTATAAGACAAATATTGAAGATAAAGGTTTATCTAGTTATGTCAGCGATACCTTATTCTGCAACGATCGTTCGTTTAATGAAACTAATACAGGTACAGGTACAGGAACAAGTTATACACGTTATCGCTGGTCTGACGGTCCATGGGATAGTACAGAAACGCAATATCCAAGACTTACATGTCCAAATCAAAATGATCGATTTACAGTAGATGATGAAATTACAGGGAATGGAGATTTAAGTTATCCAATCGGACTTGTTACAACGGATGAAGTTGTTTTAGCCGGAGGCTATAGCACTTCTAATTCAGGGTATTATTTATATACAGGCAACACTTACTGGACCATGTCGCCTTACGGCTTCAATGGCGCCGATGCGTCTGTTCGTCGCGTCGATTCGAGTGGTACTGCCCTCAACAACCTCGCGTATTTCTTGAACGGTGTGCGTCCCATTCTCAATCTGATACCTGATAGCCTGAAAGTAGGCTCAGGAACGGCTGATGACCCATGGAGAATCGCCGATTAGGCGGATTTTGAAAAAAATTAATCGAGAGACTTGTTCCCAAAATGACTCATCATTTTGGGAAGATATTAAGTCTACAGAATCTAGTACATAAAATTGTGCTAGATTTTTTTGTGCTTTTGAATTGGTTAAATGCAACAGGTTAAAGACATGAAATTTTAACTAAAGGGTCGATTTGATTAGGAAATGCCTAAGAAAATCGACTTTTTAAATAGAAAAATTTACTACGAAAATCCTTACCGCCTCACAGAGTAGTAATTGTTTGAAAAAAGACTTTCTTCGACAAAATAAGAAGGTCTTTTTTGTTATGCTTATTCCGGTGATGTTTTATGAAAAAGAAACTTATATCTATTGGTCTAGCTATACTTACGGGAGCTGTTTTAGCCATACCTGCTTTAAGCATAAAAAAAGAACAGGAACAAATAGGTGAGGCTGAGGTATATGTGTTGCAAACTGGTGTGTTTGAAAACTATCAAAACGCCTTAGAAAATAAAGAGAAAATGAATAATGCGATCATTTTAGAAGATGAAGGTATCTATCGTGTCGTTGTTGGGGCTTCAACGAAAGAAAGTGGTTTAGAGAAAATTGAAAGTATTTTAAAAGAACATAATATTCATTATTATAAGAAGAAAATGGTGATCGTAGAACAAGATATTGAGTTATTTGAAAAGTATAATCTCTTACTCGAAAATGCGGCTAGTGATGAAGTGGTGTTACTATTAAATCAAAAAATATTAGAGAGTATGGTGCAAGATGAGTTATAAGATAAAAGACTTGCCCACAAGGGAAAAACCAAGGGAAAAAGCTATCCAAGAAGGAGTGTCTTCTTTAAGTGTTGGAGAACTATTAGCTATCTTACTACGGACTGGTTCTAAAGAAGAATCTGCTAAAGACTTAGGAATTCATTTGTTAAAAGAAGTAGGAGGTTTAGAAGGATTAAAAGATGTTCGTTTATCTAGTTTAACGAGTATACATGGTATTGGAACGACTAAAGCAATTACTTTAATGGCTGCTTTAGAATTAGGAAAAAGAATGTATGAATTAGAACCGGATAGTAAAATAAAGATTCAAAAAACAAGTGATGTCTATAAATACTATCATCGTTTTTTTACAAACGAAACGCAAGAAAAGTTCTGTGTTTTATTTTTAAATACTAAGAACATTGTAATTGGAAAAAAAGTAATCTTTATAGGAACTGCCAATCAAAGTTTAATTCATCCGCGCGAAATCTTTAAAGAAGCAGTTTTACATAATGCTGTGAAAATCATATGTATTCACAATCATCCTAGTGGAGATATCACTCCGAGTATTGAAGATTATGCTACAACAAAAAAATTAGTTGAAACAGGTAAAATTTTAAACATTCCTGTATTAGATCATGTTATTTTAGGACATAATAAATACTATAGTTTTGCGGAGGAAGGAGAGTGTTTATGAAAAAAAATAAAAGTTTTATCATTCTTTTCTTTGTTTTTCTTTTTTCTTCCTTTGGCTTTGATCTTTTTCTGTCTTTCGTTATAAAGAAGGACAATAACTTAACTACGAAAGTAATATTAGAAAGTGACTACTTAAACTTAAAACAAGAATATGAGTCTTTACTGGAAAAAGTGAATATTGAAAATATATTAGAAGGAGAATATGTTGTAAGTAAAGTTATTTTACATGATCCGTATGTCTTTTTTGATACCATTACTGTATTAAAAGGAAAAAAAGATAATATAGAAGTGGGAGATATTGTCTATGATGAAAAAGGTTTTATTGGCACGGTTTCTTTGGTCGACGAACATCATAGCACAGTTAAATTAGTTACAAATAAAGACACCCAATTATCTGTTCGTATAAATAATAGTTATGGAATACTTCAAAGAGAACATGAGGACTTAGTTGTAACAAGTATTACGAGTAAAGAACAAATTCAAGAAGGAGATATTATCTATACTTCTTCATTTAGTGCAGTTGGTCTAGAAATACCTGTTGGAACTGTAACAGAAGTTGAGTCTAATGGTATTGAACAAAAAGTAAAAGTAAAACCTGCCTCAGATATTTCCAATTTAAATTATGTTTTAATTAGAAAGAAGAATATCCATGTTTGAATATTTTCCTCTTTACTTCTTTTTGAGCTTATTGACTTTTTCTAAAGAGGGTGTCTTACCTTATATGCTTTTCTGTGGCCTTTTTTTAGATTGTATCGTCTATCGTTTGCCATTTTTACATACCATATTTATTATCTTATTCTTTCTTTTAAATCGCTTTTTTAAAAGACCTAAAAAACTTTCTTGCGCTTGCATTCAAACTATCATCAATACTAGTTTTTATCTACTTTTACTCATGTTTATCTTTAAAAAAATACCTTGGATACTATTTTTTATGACGAATATTTATAATCTTCTTTTAACTTGTTTATGGTTTCGAAAAGGAAGAATAGTTTTAAAAAAAAGTAAAATAAATGTAAAGAGTTAAAGGACTAGTTGGGTAGCCAAACAGGGTTTATTGCCGAATAGCTTTTATTTTGCTATAATGTTTAAAGCGAGGGATATTATGGCAAAAAAAAGAAATAAGACAAAGAAAAAAATACTTTATTTTAGTCGTGTGATATGGGGGTTATCATTCCTTATCATGTGTATACTTGGCTATTTTATTTATGACGCAAACGTTTTACCTCTGAAATATTTTATGGCTATTGTCATTGTTTTTGTACTTCTAATCGCCATTCATGGACTATTTGTCGTAAAAAAGAAAACAAGAACATGGATCTTGATTTTACTGAATATTTTAGCAATCTTATTTATGGCTGTTGAAATCTTTGCTATTTTAAAGATTAATGATACCTTGAGTTTTTTAAGACATAACTTAGGCTTAAAATACGAAACAAATGTCTATAACATCGTTGTTAATGCGGATTCAGGCTATAATTCTTTAGAAGATATAACTGGAAATACGGTGAAAACCGTTAAAGATATGGATGATGTAAGTCTGTTTGAGAAAAGTGTTAAAGAGAAAGTGGATGTAACATTAGAATACGAAGAAAATGTCGTATCTCTTCTAGAACAAGTAACAGAAGACGAAGAGTTAATCCTTATCGTAAACTCTGGAAATTACGACGCTATGCTCGATGTTGATAAAGACTTCCAAAGCAAAGTGAAAGTTTTAGATACCATAACCGTAACTGTAACGATCGAAGATAGTGAATCCTCTGTCGATGTAACAAGCGAACCATTTGTTGTTTACTTAAGTGGTATTGATACAAGAACAAATTACTTGCCAGCTCGTAGTTTAAGTGACGTAAATATTATTTTAGCAGTGAATCCAACAGCAAAGAAAATCTTGATGGTTCATATTCCAAGAGATTATTATGTTCAAATCAATGGTACAACTGGTTTAAAAGATAAACTTACCCATGCTGGTACTCAAGGTGGCGTAGAGCTTTCCATGGCGACAATTGAAGATTTATTAGAAATAGAGATCCCATATTATGTTCGTGTAAACTTTAATGCTGTTGTCAATCTTGTCGATGCGATCGGGGGAATTAATATTTATTCGGATGTCGATTATTCTTTTTCTTGCTGGACAGATCGGGGTTGTACCTTTAATCCAGGACTAAATTACGTTGGTGGAAGATGTGCCCTAGCCTTTGCTCGTGAACGTTATGCTTATGAAACTGGTGATCGTCATCGTGGAGAAAATCAAGAACAAGTTATTGAACTTATTATTGAAAAAGTAACATCATCAAGTACTTTAATTAATAACTATACAAATATTTTAAATGCTCTAGATGGAACATTCCAAACCAATTTAACAACCGATGAAATCACAAGCTTAGTTAAAATGCAAATTAATGATATGGCTTCATGGTCTATAGAATCCTTTAATGTGGATGGCACCGGAGCTTCCATGCCAACTTATAGCTATCCAAATCAAAATCTCTACGTAATGGAACCAAATATGGATACTGTCTCACAAGCCGTTGCCAAATTAAATGAAGTTCTGGAGACGAATTAATGAAGAGAGCAATATCATGGATTTTGCTTTTCTTTTGGCTAATCCTCATTTTTACCTTTTCTCATCAAACGGGTTCTGTTTCAACAGGTCTATCGGATCAAGTCATATCTTTCTTTCCTGAAATTATTGATCCTGAATTATTAAGCTTTATTATTCGCAAATGTGCTCATTTCTTTGAATATTTCATTCTAGCTATACTGACGTTAAACGTTTTAAAAAACTATTCAGAACTATCCAAAAAAGAAATTATAATAACAATTTTATTTTGTTTCCTTTATGCTATTTCGGATGAATTTCATCAAGGTTTTATTGCCGGTCGGACACCACAAATCTGGGACGTTTGCATCGATACCTGTGGTAGTCTTGCTGGAATAATATGTAGGCTTTTATTTTCTAAAAGAAATTAGATAAGTATTCGACAAAATATTTTCATCTTCGACAAAACATTACAAAATGTCTTCTTGAATAATAAAAAGATTCTCCGTAGAATAAATAGGCATGAAAGGAAAAATGCCTTATGATTGCAACAAAAGAAAAATTTTATACTTGTAAAAATGATCGTGCTTTTAAAGAAATCTTTTTAAAAGAAGAAAATAAAGAGTTATTAATAAAGTTATTAGAAGTTTCTTTAAAGACCAAGATTTATAAAATTAAATATGAAAATGTTGAACGAAATACTGGAAACTTAAACTTAAAAAGAAAATATTTTGATGTGTTACTAGAAACAGATAAAGGTAAAATTGGTATTGAAATGAATGCCAGAGAAACCCCTTATTTACATGTCCGAAATTTAGCATACCAATGTGATGCTTACTTACATTATGTCAAGAAAGGAAAAGAGTATACTGATGATATAGATATCCTTCAATTAAACTTGACTTATGGCATGAAACCAGATGAAAATAGAGAATTATATTCCGTTTATACAGTTCAAAATGATAAGTTAAAGAAGTACGTCAACAATTTTAAAATTGTGGAATGGGATATGGACAAATTAATGGAATACTGGTATCATAAAGACGAAGAGAAAATTAAAGAATATATGTATCTTATTATGCTCGATTTAGATAAAGAGCAACTAGAGAGCATAGAACATAAAGATAAAGTGGTGACCAAATTTATGAAAGATTTATATGAGATTAATGATGATCCAGCTTTTCGATTATTTCTGACTGAAGAAGAAGACCAAGAAATGATACATAATACAGAGTTAAAATTAGCTCGTAAAGAAGGCGAAGAACATGGTCAACAACTTGGTGAGTATCAAGCTAAAATAGACATGGCCAAGAAAATGCTTGGAAAATACTCTATAGAAGAAATTAAAAATCTTACGAATTTAAGTGAAGAAGAGATAGGTAAGTTAAAAGGAAATTAAATGATGATTATTTTGAAGAAGAAAGTCTTTTTTGCTCAAACCAAACATAAGATAGATTAGGTGATATGCATGAAATGGCTTTTCGTAATCTTGATTCCCATCTTAGTTTTAGACTGGATCTGCTGTAAAGGTTCTAGCATGGATCAAGATTAGAATAATAAACATAAAAAAGCATAGAATGTTTTAGGTGATTCTATGTTTTTTTCAGATATTCATACTCGAATCCGTTTTTTCTTTCTGCTTGTTTTATGTATTTTGATCATTATAGTCATTCGTGTTTTTTATATTCAAGTCTTTTCGTATGATAAGTTAAGTAATCTTGCTGAGTCTTTATGGAGTAGAGAATTACCTGTTGGAGCCGATCGTGGCGAAATCTATGATCGCAATGGCAAAGTCTTAGCAACTAACTTAACAACAACATCTCTAGTTCTTATTCCAAATCAAATCGAAAACAAAGAAGAAGTTGCGCAAAAATTAAGCGAAATACTAGGCTCGGACTATGAAGATATGTTTGCTCATGTGAGTAAAAAAACAAGTATTGAAAGAGTTCATCCTGAAGGAAGACAGTTATCCTATGATATTGCTAGTCAAATTGATGAACTTGGTTTTGATGGAGTCTATTTAGTAAAAGAGAGTAAAAGATACTATCCTTATGGTTCCTTGCTTTCCCATGTTTTAGGCTATGTCGGTATAGATAATCAAGGGTTGTCTGGGATTGAACTAACCTATGATGAATATTTGACTGGAGAAGATGGGGCAATAAAATATTTTTCTGATGGCAAAGGCAACCGTTTAGAACTTTCAGAAGTGTATGAAGAACCTCAAAATGGTGTAAATATAACCCTTACGATCGACTTAGATCTTCAACTTGCAGCCGAAAGAGAACTAGATAATATTATGTTAAAATATACGCCTGAACATGCGCTTATCCTTGCAATGGACCCTAATACAGGAGAAATCCTTGCGATGGCCAGTCGTCCAAACTTTGATCCGAACAACTATCAAGATTATGATACAGAAACCATCAATCGAAACCTGCCAATTTGGATGACCTATGAACCAGGTTCAACATTCAAAATTACCACCCTTGCTGCATCCTTAGAAGAACAAACCGTTAACTTATTTGAAGACACCTTCTATGATGGAGGAAGCGTCAATGTCGATGGGGCCACAATTCATTGTTGGAAAAGTGGGGGACATGGAGCTCAAACCTATCTTGAAGTCGTTGAAAACAGTTGCAACCCTGGCTTTGTTTCCTTAGGCCAAAAACTAGGGACAAATACCTTAATGAGTTATATTAGCAAATTTGGGTTTGGTGAAAAAACAGGCATTGATCTAAATGGAGAATCAACAGGTATTCTTTTTAATCCAGACAAAATGGGAGTAGTAGAACTTGCCACGACCAGCTTTGGACAAGGAATCAGTGTCACGCCAATTCAACAAGTAACTGCCGTATCAGCGGTTGTAAATGGTGGAAGTTTATATGAACCATATCTTGTAAAATCAATGCAAGAACCAGAAACGAATTTAATTATTTATTTAAAAGAACCTGTTTTACGTAGGAAAGTGATCAGTGAAGAAACAAGCAAGTTAGCCCGTTATGCTCTAGAAAGTGTTGTGGCTAACGGTTCAGGACGGAATGCTTATATTGAAAACTACCGTGTCGGTGGTAAAACCGGAACCGCCCAAAAAGTCGAAGATGGCCATTACATGGATGGCAATTACATTCTTTCCTTTATTGGGTTCATGCCAGCTGATAATCCTGAAATAGTTGTTTATGTAGCCGTCGATCACCCCGTTGGTGTTGTTCAATATGGTGGAACAGTTGCAGCTCCAGTTGCTAAGTCCATATTAGAAACAGCAATATCTGTGTTAGATATCGAAAGTAGCACTGAAGGTATGGCAAAAGAATATAACTGGATGGATACAAAATATATGCAAATATCAGATGTAACCGGTATGAGTTTAGAAGAAGCTAAAGAAAATTTAAAAGGGTTTTCTCTGGAATATTCAGGTGATGGAACGAAAGTTATTTATCAAAGTCCTAGTGGAAATTCTTATGTTAAAGAAGGTGGCGTTGTAAAGCTTATGCTTGGATGATTGTCCAAACCTGTCAAAAATTTAAGAAAAAACAAGTAATTTAAAGAAATTATAGTATAATAGGAGTAGGTAGGTGAATTCTATGCTAATTTTAGCCAAAACTGCTTTAGCAATGATGTTAGGCTTTATCTTTGCAATAATATGTGGCTTAATTTTCATTCCCTTCTTAAAAAAAGTAAACTTTCGTCAACACGTTAGTCAAACAGTCGGTGAAAGACATCAAAAAAAAGAAGGGACACCAACAATGGGTGGAATAATCTTTATCGTTCCGGTCCTAATTGCTTTATTTTTACTTTATCTAAGAGGCAGTATTGAACTAAATCATAACTTAATTATCTTACTGTTTGTCTTTATTTCCTATGCCTTTTTAGGTTTTATTGATGACTGGTTAAAAGTGAGATATCATAACAATGCCGGTTTAAGAATAACAACGAAATTTTTATTACAAATGGTCATTGCCTTAGTCTTTTTCTATATCTTTATGAAAAATGGTGGGGAACCCGTTCTAAGTATTTCTTCTTTGAATATTGTTATTCCAATGGGTTGGACCTTTGGTTTGTTCATATTATTTTTGTTAGTAGGCTCGTCCAATGCTGTCAATATTACCGATGGCTTAGATGGTCTTTGTGCAGGTCTTTCAACAATAGCCTTTGTTGCTTTCGGTATCATTACTTGGAATACAACATGGATGGAAGGGTATCAAGAAGTTGCCATATTCTGCTTTATCCTAGTAGGAGCACTCTTAGGCTTTTTACTCTTTAATACAAATCCAGCCAAAGTTTTCATGGGTGACCTTGGAAGTCTTTCTTTAGGCGCAGCTATGGCAACCGTAGCTATAATTACAAGACATGAACTTTCTTTAGCTTTAATAGGTGGCGTCTTTGTTATTGAAACACTATCTAGTCTAATTCAAATTATAGCTATTCGCAAATTTCATCGTAAAGTATTCAAAATAGCTCCCTTACATCATCATTTTGAACAATTAGGTTACAGCGAAAGAGACATTGTTAAAGCCTTTTACGTTGTAGGATTACTTTTAGCTATGGCCGCTATAACTTATGGAGTTTGGATTTAAAACTTTATCTTAACAGATAGAGTTTTTTTGAACATCAATGTTTAAGATTTATTTGTTAGTATAGTTTATAGTACATCTGGTTTTTACTAGTAGGTCTATCTGGTTTAGTCATTGCAATGAGTTCCTGTTCAAGGGCTGGTTTTAAATAGTTTTCTCGAAAAGATTTTTTTGATTTAAGACCTAATTTTTCCATTAATTCCACTGCGGTCATAGGTATTCCAGTTTCCATAACGTTTAGCAATTTATGCATACTTGGAGTTGAATAGAAAAGTTGATTAGTCGAGTTTTGAATAAGCTGATCTAGTGTAGCATTAATTACTTTTAACATAAATTCGATAAATGACGTACAATCTCCTTTTACATTGCACTCTTGAATAATATTATAATATTCTTTTTGCCAACTCTTTATTTGTGATTCGATAGGAATGTACTCAAAAATATCTTCATAATTAGCCAAAATCACATTTTGCCATAATCTAGCAATTCTACCATTTCCATCTTCAAAAGGATGAATGAAGACAAATTCATAATGGAATACAGAAGAAATAATAAGCGAATTAATCGTTTGAATATTTTGCCTCATCCAATTAAAAAGTTCATCTATTAATGGAGCTACCATATCTGGTTTGGGAGCAATAAAAATACAGTTATCATTTTCATCAAAAACACCTTCGTTGCCACGTCTAAATTCGCCAGCGTGATCAAGAATTAAAAAAGTCATTATTCTATGTGCTTCTTTTAAATCTTCAATGGACACTGGATTGTATTCTTTTATTTTTTCATAAGCTTTATAAGCATTTTTAACTTCCTGAATTTCTTTCTGATCTCCTAGAACAACTTTACCATTTATAATATCTGTTACTTCTCCTAAAGAGAGTGAATTGGCTTCAATAGCTAGTGATGAATGAATAGAACGAATACGATTATTTTTTCGTAAGATTGGTTTTTTGTTTAATGACTTATAATTTTCTAATTGTCCTATTTTTTTCATAATTGTCGAAACATAATCTAATATTTCGTTGGTTAAATTGAATGGCGGAGTATAATTATTCATTTAAATCAACTCTTTTCATATAATTCATTATAATAAATATTAAGAATCAAATCAAGTATCTTAGGTGTTATCTTAGGTGCTATCTTAGGTGTTTAAATACCTTTTACATAACAGCTAATAATTTGTTCTATTTTTAAATATATGCTTTTTAATTGAGTGAACAAAAGAAAGCAATACCTGAAAATAACTGAGTCATACTTATTTGAATTATTGCGATAAGAAAATAAGTACGAGAGTAATTGCCAAAAATATATTGGTTCTTGCATAAAAGTTGTGGGAATCTAAATAAATTATAGACAAAATAAAAACAACTTCCTATAATGGTTTTAATAGAATAAAAAAGGAAGTTGTTACTATGATTATATCAGAAAAATTAATTAAATGTGTAAAAAGTATTAAAAATTTAGCAAAAAAAGTTATTTTACTATACAATTTTAATAAACAAGTCCCAAAATCTATACTAGAAAGCAAAATAAATGAAGTAAATGCCATTGAAACAGATACGGATAATACATCAGGAAAATATCTTAGTATACCTTCATTATTAGAAGGATTTACTAATACTAATACAACCAGTGAAAAGATTGATAAAAATAGAAGTCTATATCGATTTAATGGGGTTTTAACTATTAATGATAATGATTATATTTGTCCTAAGTGTAGTCATAAAATGCATATAAATAACTCTCATCCACTAACACTTAAACATCTATGTTTTGGAGGAAACCTTACAAGTGTATGCTTTAGTCACATTCAATTTTATTGTGAAAATTGTCATAATACTAATATGCAAAATATAAGTTTTAAAGCTGATAATCACCGTATAACAACTGAACTATATAACTATGTAAGAGATTTATTAGCCACAGGACATTATACTAATAAAGAAGTGGCAGAAATAACAGGTCTAAACAGAAATATTGTGAAAGATATAGATAAAAAGAGATTAGAAGAAAAATATACTATTAATAGCAAGCTTATAAAACCAGAAAGACAGGCTATTTATTTGGGTATAGATGAGTTTAAATTACATAATGGTTATAAATATGCAACTCATATAATTGACTTGGAAACTGGTCATATATTGTGGATACAAGAAGGCAAGAAGAAGCAAGTCGTTTATGATTTTATTAATCATGTAGGTGGTGAATGGATGAGTAAAGTTAAAGCAGTGGCTTGTGATATGAATTCTGATTTTGAAGAGGCCTTTAGAGAAAAGTGTCCTAACATCACTATAGTTTTTGATTATTTTCATATAATTAAAAACTATAATGAAAAAGTAATAAGTGCAATAAGGAAAGATGAACAAAAAAGATTAAAAGAAGAAGGAAAAACTGAGGAAGCTAAAACTTTAAAAAGAAGTAAATATATTTTAACTTCATCACTATCTACTTTAATCAAAAAAGATAAAGAAGCAGAGAATGGTAAAGTAATTGATAAAGGTAGTGAGCTTTTTAAAAAAGCACCAGTAAAAAGAACCGGTAGTAAGGTTGACAAGTATAATAAAATATTAGAAGAAAATGAATTGTTATTTTTGGCAGAATTAATTAAAGAGAAACTTCAACATGCTTATACTTTAACTAATGAAAATGAAATGAAACTAGAAATAGAAGAGATTATAGATATGTGTGAAACTAATGGCAATAAACATCTTCTATGGTTTACTAAACTATTAAAAAGTCATATGTATGGCATAACCTCTCATGCTAAATACAATATATCAACTGGTAAGATAGAAGGAATTAATAACAAAATAAAAACTTTAAGAAAACAAGCTTATGGTTATCCTGATGATGAATACTTCTTCTTAAAGCTATTTGATATATCTAGAACTAAATAGTCATCCCACAACTTTTATGCAAGAACCATAGACCGACAGGTGGAATTCTATTGTTGCCTAAGGAGGACGAAAACCATAAGTTGTGTTGCGAAATACATGAACACGCCCAAGCAATACTTTTAAAGGGCTGGCTTAAATATCAAAAACTCTTAAATAAATTAGTAAAATATTACACTGGTAACACAGTAGATAAACAACTTGCTCTAGATATAACAAAAGTAGTCCAAACGATTGAAAGAAACTAGAAAGTGATTTAGCATTGACTGAACAAGAAAAGACATGCCTAGAACCTCTTCCATTCCTTCATGAGCCTTATTTAGACGATTGTTTAGAAAAAGAAGCTCGTAGATTAAGCCTCTGTTTGAAATACTTAAATAAAAGATAATTTTATTTTCTACTTATACTCAAAATAATACCAATCGAGGCCATCGTAACTAAAAGACTACTCCCTCCATAACTAAAAAAGGGAAGAGTAGCAACACTTCCAAAGTGACTGAAAATGAAAGAGGACATTTCTAAATAACTGTTTTTACAAGTCCAAACTATTCTTATCTAATAAGAATTCTTGTACTCCGATAATTAAAATACCATCTTCTGTAATCCAATGTTTTATAGTGTCTTTGACAACAATAATTTTTTTAAAATTATCCCCTATATTATTTAGTGGCTTTGATTCTTGTAAATTTTTTTCGCGTGTGTCTATATTCAGAGCTACTTGAACATAATATCGTTTATTACCCTGATTACAAACAAAATCAATTTCTAATTTTTTATGGAGATTTCCTTCTCTTATATCTACAACTCCAACATCAACATTGTAGTCACGAATTAATAATTCATTATAAATGATATTTTCCATAATATGATTTTCTTCTACTTGTCTAAAATTAAGTCTAGCATTTCGAAGTCCTATATCTGCAAAGTAATATTTTTGTGGACTGCCAATATATCTTTTTCCTTTAATATCATATCTTTCGGCCTTTTCTATCAAAAAAGAATCGATAAGATAGTCTAAATAGGAAACAACAGTATTTTTAGATAAATCTTTAATTCCACTACTAATAAAAGTATTATAGATTTTTTGGGGATTTGTTAGACTTCCAACAGATGATGATAATATATTAATTATAGAATCTAAAATATCATCTTTAATTATATTATTTCTTTCAATAATATCCTTTTTATAGGTGAGTTCAAATAAATCTAATAAATATTTAGATTTTTGTTTGTCATCTTTAATATTTAAAATAACAGGCATTCCACCATATAATATATAATCATTCCAAGCCTCATGCTTGTCTCCTTGATAAGCATTATAAAATTCTTTAAATGATAATGGAAATATTCTAACTTCATCACCTCTACCTCTAAATTCCGTAATGATATCGCTAGATAAAAATTTTGAGTTACTACCAGTTACATATACATCTAAATTTTGCATTTTTAAAAAACTATTTAAAACAGATTCGAAGTCTGGTACTTTTTGAATTTCGTCAATCAAAATATAATAAATTTCATTGTCTATAATTTTATTTTTTACATAATTATATAAATTATCAGGGTTGATTAACTCAATATTATCTCTAATTTCTAAATCTATTTTAATAATATGATTTTCATCCACACCAACATCAGTCAGATAATTTTTAAATATAGGATCTAACAAATATGATTTACCACATCTTCTAATTCCAGTAATTATTTTAATCATGCCATTATTTTTCTTAGAAATTAGTTTATTTAAATAGTCATTTCTTTCTATCATGATTTCATTCCTTTCATTGACTTTTTTTGACGTATGCGTCACTTTTGTTCAATGACATTATATTATTATATCCAGTTAATGTCAATCATGTCCATTGACTTTTTTTGACGCAAACGTCAATTTTGTTCAATGAAATAAATATCATCATGGGGATTAATTCAATAGAATTTTTTCGAATCCTACTTTCCTGAAACACTCAAAATAATACCAATCGAGGCCATTGTAACTAAAAGACTACTTCCACCATAACTAAAAAAGGGAAGAGTAACACCTGTGACAGGAATAAGCCCGATTACAACACAAAGATTTAATGTGGCTTGAATAAGGATACCAATAGCAAGACCAAAAACTAAAAACTTATCAAATAACTGACTTGTTTTCAAAGCAATTTTAACTGACCGATAAAAAAGAAAGAAGAAGAAAGAAACAACAATTAAAACACCTAAGAAACCAAACTCTTCACTAATAATTGCAAAGATAAAATCTGTCTGAGGCTCTGGCAAGTAAAAGTGTTTCTGATGCGAGTTCATAAAACCTTGCCCTAAAAGTCCCCCTGGACCAATTGCATACAAGCTTTGAATAATTTGAAACCCACTTCCTAAGGGATCACTCCAAGGATTTAAAAAAGAGACGATCCGGGCCATCCGGTAAGGAGCAATAATAATTAAAAGAACAATTCCCGATAATCCCAGCAAGCCAACTTTGACAAAAAAAGATAATTGAACACCACTAATAAAAATAAGACTAATTAAAGTAAGAGCAATAACCATCGCCGTTCCAAAATCAGGTTCTAACATAATAAGTAGAAAAAATAGAAGAATAACCCCTAATATAGGAAGCACGCCTTTTTTAATACTTCGCAGTTCCTTTCTATTCTGACTCAAGTATTTGGAAACAAAAATAATTAAACCAATCTTGGCAAACTCAGAAGGTTGCACACCAAAACCACCAATACCAAACCAACTTCTTGAACCATTTCGGATTGTCCCAATTCCAGGAATTAAAACTAAAATGAGCAAAATAAAACAAATGAAAAGAATTTTATTTGCGTGCTTAAACCAAAATTCACTTTTAATCTTACTAATAAAATAGCAAAGAAAAAGACCTAAAATAAAGAAAATACTCTGCGCTTTGACAAACTTAAAAGCATCTTGATACTTATATTCTGCCCATATACTTGAAGCAGAATAGATCATAACTATCCCAAAAATACCAATAATGAATACCGTTAAAAATAAAGCTTTATCGATTTTTCCTTTATTCATTTTGTTCACCAAACTTTGCTTAATAAATTTTATTCTAAAAACAAGGACAATATGAATTGCAATACTACCGGATATGTGTTAGGGTATTTTTAGAAATGAGGAATCAAAAATGATTGCCTACACAGAATTAAAAGGTTTATTGAATGACTTTAACATTTCCGAAGAGACAAAAAGATCCGTCACTGAAACACAAATTAAGTTTAAATAAGGCATAGCTTTACACTAATTTTGATTTGTTCTACAAATTTTTATAGGAAATATAGTATAATGAGTATGAAACGGAGGATGACCATGAAAATATTTGTCACAGCTGGTGGTTCAATGGGCCATATTAATCCTGCCTTAGCGATTATTGATGAATTTAAAAAAAGAGAAAAAAATGTTGAAGTGTTCTACTTCGGAACACATAACCGTATGGAAAAAGATCTAATTCCTAAACTAGGATATACCTATATTCCTCTAGAAGTATATGGTTTCAGTAAAAATATCTTACTGGATATGAAAAATATTCGTTTAGTAAAAAAAGCCATTACAGTATGTCGAGAATGGATTAAAAAAGAACATCCAGACATTGTGATTGGGGTAGGGGGATATGTAACCTATCCTGTCGTCGTGGCTGCTCATAAAGAGCATATTCCGATATTTATTCATGAACAAAACAGTATTCCAGGAAAAAGTAATAAAATGGTTTCTAGATATGCGGATTTAATTGGCGTGACTTTTGAATCGAGTAAAAAATACTTTAAAACAAAAGGAAAAATTATTTATACAGGCCATCCTTGTGGAGCCTGGGCCTTAAAAACTCCAAAAAAGAAAAAACAAGAACTAGGTTTAGATCCTGCAAAACGTCTTGTAACTGTCGTAGCTGGAAGTCAAGGAAGCGGTTCATTAAACGATAAAATGAAAGACTACTTAATGAGCTTAAAAAGGAAAAACTACGAAATATGTTATATTACGGGAAAGTATCATTATGACGAATATCGTCAAAATAAATTTCCTAAAAATGTCCATCTATTTCCCTATATGGATGAATTACCAGGTCTATTAAAAATTAGTGACATAGTCCTATCCCGTGCTGGCGCGGGCAGTCTCTTTGAAATACTTGCCCTAAAAGTTCCAAGTATCATTATACCTAGCCCTAATGTTGCCAATAATCATCAGTATTACAATGCCTTAGAATTAGCTAAGAAAGATTGTATTTATTTACTTGAAGAGAGTACAATTACCACGGCTAAAATCACCGAATCAATAGAAAATCTTTTGAATAATGAAGAATTACGCTTAAAATTAAAAGTAAATATGGATAAAGAGGATGTCCAAGAAAGCGCCTCAATTATCTACGAAAAAATAAAGGAGCTTATATCATGAAAGAATTAGAACAATTTGGCATTTTAGAAAAAGACATTTCACTAAAAAAATATAATACCTATCGTCTAGAAACAGAAGCAAGTTATGTTCTTCATCCTAAAGATGTAGGAAGTCTTCTATCTTTTTTAGAATTTGCTCAGCAAAATGATGTCCCTTATTTTATTTTAGGAAATGGATCAAATGTTATTTTCTCAGATTCAAAATACGAAGGAGTCATTGTTAAACTAGATTTATTAAATCATATTTCTTACGAAGGCCAGCATGTTACTGTTGGTGCTGGTGTGATGATGAACTTTCTAGCCTTAGAGATCATCAAAAATGGTTTAAGTGGTTTAGAATGGGCAAGTGGTATTCCTGGAACAGTAGGAGGTTGTATTTTTGGTAATGCAGAAGCATATAAAACTTCAACGTTTGAATATTTAACAACCGTTACTTATATTGATAAAGACTTACATCTCATTAAAAAAGAGAAAGACAAGTTAAGTCATGGCTACAGGACAAGCTATTTTAAAGAACATCCAGAAAACATTATCATCGAAGCAACATTTACATTTCCTAAAGGAACAAAAGAACAATCTTTAGAACTGATTCGTGACCGTCTTCAAAGACGTTTGTCCACACAACCTTTAGAGTATCCATCCGCGGGCAGTGTCTTTCGTAATCCTTCTAGTGAACTAGCAAGTGGTAAACTAATCGATGACTTAGGTTTAAAAGGAAAACAAATTGGTGGAGCATGTATAAGTGAAAAACATGCCAACTTTATTATAAATATAGGGGGTGCTACTGGAAAAGATATAAGAGATTTGATAAAATTAATACAAGAAAAAGTAAAAGAGGTTTATCAAATCGATTTAATCTTAGAACAAGAAACAAAGGACTGGTGAAAATATGACAAAGAAGAAGGTGATGAAGCGAAAATTAAAATGGAAAGCCATTTTCAAGTTTTTTTGCTTTCTTCTTTTTTTATTTCTCATTTTTTTCTATCTCTGGAATCTAAGAATAAAACACATTTTAATTACAGGGAATACCTATGTCAGTGATAATGATATCATTGTTGCCGCTGGCCTTAAAAATTACCCATACTTGTTTCGTGAAAAATCAAATGATTTAAAAGATAAAATTATGAGTATTCCATACGTTGACAAAGTAGATATTCATAAAGGTATACTAGGGACAATTCAAATAGACATCGATGAAGCTCTGCCATTATTTTATAATCGCAATAACAATAAACTCATTTTAACAAATAAAAAAGAAATTGATTTCAGTGCCTTAGATGGTGTACCAGTCTTAATTAATTATGTACCTGATTCCTACTATGCAAAACTAATTGAAAAACTATCTCAGATCAATCGAAATGTAATTACTTTAATAAGTGAAATAGAATATCAACCTTGGACAAGCAATGATGTGGTGATTGATGACGAAAGATTTTTTTTAAGAATGAGCGATGGCAACAGTGTTTACACCAATCTTTTACACATGGACAAACTAAACAACTACATCGAAATTTATGCTTCACTAGAAGGAAAACTAGGCACACTTTATTTAGACTCATCATCTGATAAAATTTCCTTTAGTGAATATACAAACTGATCTTACTCATTAGAAAGACGCTTTAGTCGTTCTTTTCTTTTATCATTCGGCATATATTGTAGTGGTGAAAAATATGAATGAAATCGATCTAGCCTTAAAACGACATAAAAACAGAACAGAAAAAAATCTTGTCCCCGAAAAAGAAGACAAAACAATCAGTAAATATTTTACCAAGATTCTTCTTTCTTTGATTTTCCTTTTAGTGAGCACTATATACATTAAACTCAGTCCTGAGAATCTAGAAATTTTTAAATCCAATGTCTTTGAAAGCAACTTGACTTTTACTAAGATAAATAATTGGTATCATGAGACATTTGGTAGCATCCTGCCAACTGTAACCGAACCTAAAGAACAAATCGTATCAACACAAACGAACATTTTAACAAGAGAAAATTATCAAGATGGATATCAAATTTCTACCCCCAAAGGAACTCCTATTGCCTCCATCACAAGTGGTATTTTAGTGTTCATGGGCGAGAAAGAGGGCTATGGCAATACCTTGATTATCCAAGGAGTTGACGGCACAGATATCTGGTACGGAAATGTCGCGGATACTAACTTAAATTTATATGACTATTTAGATGCAAACACCATTTTAGGTACTAGTAGTGAAGACAAATATTATCTTGTCTTTCAAAAAGATGGAGAATACCTAACATATGAAGAATATTTTAACCAAATTTCATCTTAATATAACAACATACCTCTTTTTTTTGATTGCTTTTCTATGTGGTTACTTTAAAGAAACAATTCTAATTTTTAGCATTGTTTTTCTTCATGAATGTGGTCATGTTATAACAATTTTACTCTGTCGATATAAAATTTTAAAAATTGAACTCTATCCCTTTGGCGGAATGACTAAAATAGATAAACCCATTAACTCATCAATAAACAAAGAAATGCTTATTTCACTTTCAGGAATATGCATGCAACTTATTTTATATCCCATCGCATATATAATCCTAGAAGGAAAAACATATCAGACATTTCTTCTATATAACACAACAATTATTCTTTTTAATCTCCTTCCCATTATTCCTTTAGATGGTAGCATCTTTTTTCATAGTCTTTTTGAAAAGTTTTTTCCTTATCAAAAAGCCTTTCAATGTTACAAAGTACTTTCAGTTATATGCTTTTTTCTTTTTATTTATGGAAACTATAAATATAAGTTAGATAATTATTTTATTTGTCTTGTCCTTTTCTTTCAATTTTTAACTCTAAAAAAGGAAGAAAAATATCTTATTCAACGTTTTTATTTAGAAAGATATCTCCATACTTTTCCGTCTAAAAAAATTGAAAACCATTATCAAAAAGATATCAAAGTTTTAAAAAAAGAAACAACCCATTTTTTCTATGATCATGATAGTTTTAAAAATGAAAAAGAAGTCTTAAAAGAAAAGTTTGCGAAAAGGGTTTAAAACTCTTTTCAAGGAAGAAAAAATGTGATACGATGAATCTAGGATGGGTAGTATGAAAAAGAGTTTGAAAAAAGTAGTAAAGATAGGGATTACTATTATAATTTTAATTGTATTAGGAATTATAGGTTATTTTACGTGGAATTTTATTGAAGTAAATATGGCCAAACAAAAAGAAATGGAAAAAGATGAAACACCACCAAATTTAGAAATAAAAGATTTAACTTTAACCCAAGGAAAGTCCTATAATGTATATTCATTCTTAGAAAACTGTAGCTTTTTACGAATTAAAAGTTTAAATAGCAATTGAAAAAAGAGAGAGTTTTTGATACAATGATAAATAGATAGAGTCTGGAGGAGACATATATGGCAATGAATAAATTAAAAAAATGGTTTTCAGATGAAGAAGATGAAACTAGTACGATGAGTGAAGAAGAATATTATAATATTAGCGAAGAAGAAGCTTTAAAAGAAGCGGATAAAACAGGAAATAAAATGATTTTAATGGAGCCTAGAGCTTATTCTGAATCGCAACAAATTGCCGATCATTTAAAAAATCGGAATAGTGTAGTTGTGAATTTAAAGCGTGTCACATCGGCCCAAGCAAAACGAATCATTGATTTTTTATCTGGATGCGTGTATTCTATAGGTGGAACGATGCAAAAAATTGGTGTAGGAATTTATCTGTGCACACCAAAGAATGTTAACATTCAAGGAAAAATATCGGATGATAACGAAAAACCAGATAAAAAGAGTGAAGAAGATATTGACTGGTAAAGAAAAAGAAAAAAAGTAAAGAAGGTGGGCAATTGAAAAAGTTTAGTACAAGTTTTAATGGATACAGTAAAAGTGAAGTTAATCGCTTTGTGGCTCAAGTTGCCCAAGAGTACGAAAGCATGCTCAACAATTTAAAAGCCAGAGATAAAGAAATCTCAGATTTAAAAGAAAAATTACTTCAATATCAAAATATGGAAAAAACTTTGAATAAAGCTTTACTTGTCGCAGAAGATGCATCAAATCAAATCAAAAAAGTTGCTCGAGATGAATCTAAAAGTATCATTGATGAAGCCAAAAGAAATGCATCTCGTATTGTAAATGATGCTCTTGTCAAAGCCGAAAAATTGGAATCTGATGGCGAAAGACTTAGACAACGTATCGTGGCTTTCAAAAGAAGGTTTAGGACTATCGTCGAAACTGAGTTAGAAGCAATTGATGATATTGATGAAGATTATTAATTGTTGACAACGGGGGGGGGGTATTCATGTATAATCATCATAGGAAAGCTATGGTGATTTTTATATGAAGTTAGAAAAGTTTAAACAAAAAGATAACAAAAAAATTGGAATTATCATTTTTACAGTATGTTGTATTCTATTAATTACAGGGGTATATCTTTATAGTAGTTTTGCTATTTATGAACAAGATCAAAACTTTAATGTTATTAATGGAACAGTAGAAGATCCCGGAGACTTATATTTTGCTTTTTATGTCGATGATGTGATTAGTAAGACGATGCCAACAAAAGGATCAGGATACACATTAGATACCGAGAAATCTAGTTGTACAAATGGGGCAACACCAACGTTAAATGAAGACACATGGAGTATTAAAGTAAATAATTTAACAACGACGCATACAAAGTGTACTTTGTATTTTAAATATATACCTTCTGCTGTGGACACAATTTTAGCATTAGGTGAAAGTGACGAGTTAGCTTATGATGGAACAATAGATAATAACCTAAGATATATTGGAGCAAATCCAAATAATTATGTATTGTTTAATAATGAGTTATGGCGAATTATCGGAGTAATGAATAACATTGATGATGGAACAGGTAAGAAAGAAGCAAGATTAAAAATTATACGTAACGAAAGTTTCGGTAACGCAATTCATGGTTACCAAAGTGATAATTATATTTGGAGCAAGACCAATAACTATTGGGGACAAGCAGAATTAATGACTTTATTGAATGATGGTGGTTATTGGAACAGAACAAGTAGCGCATGTTATTTTGGATATTATGTTAGTAATGGTATTTATAGTGCTTATGAAAAAACATGCGATTTTAGTGAAAATGGCCTGACGACTGAAGCCAAAGAAATGGTTGCCAGTGCGGTATGGAATTTAGGCGCTAGTGAATATGCAAATGCTGCTACTCTTTATACAAGCGAAAGGGAAAATAGCACAATTGTTGAAGGGGTGGAGAATGTATGGACGGGTAAGGTCGGGCTTTTTTACCCAAGCGATTTTGCCTTTGCAACTGGAGGCGGAGACTCTATAAGTAGATCTGATTGCTTAACCATGACCTTAAATACTGCCTATGATGGAAATTGTTTGAAAAATAATTGGCTACATAAAGGCCTATCTGAGTATACAATTACTCCGTCAATTAATCAATTTAGTCCAAGTTCAGACAGTGAAGTGTTTTGCATAGCATACGATAATGTTTTTCAAACTTGTTACGTCTCTTATGGTAATACCAGTGGTCATAACTTTTCTCCAGTCGTCTATTTATCTTCCAATGTTAAAATAACAAGTGGAACAGGTTCGGAAAGTGATCCATATGTTTTAAGTCTGTGAGTCTAGCTCACTTTTTTTCTTGCTACTTAAAGTAAAATAGTCTAGAATAAGTATCAATCAGGTGATATTATGTTGACAAGAAAAGAAAAAGCAGATTATATATATCAAAAAATTATAGAAAATCGTATTTATTCATGGAAAGATCCACGCCTTTGTTTTCCTAATGGGAAACGTGTTTTATCCTTTTTGTATACTTGGGGACATCGAGAATCGAAAGAAATAGACGATTTAACAACTATGTATGTTTATAACACTTTACAAAAATGTCAAAGAGAACTAGAAAAAAATGAGATTGCCATTTGCTTTGAAACTATCGAACAAATTCTAAATTCAAATCCTTTCATAGCCCTAACAACTTCTCAAATTGTCCTTCCAAATCAGCAAACAATTGCCAATTTTCTAAGGGAAATAAAACGCAAGATAAAACAAAATTCAGAATATAAAGAAGATTTAATAAGCGAGTTAACTAGAATAAATCAATTACAGTCTCTTTTGAAAATAGATGCTCGTTTTTCCCTTTTAGAGAAGCAAGTATACGAAGACGTTCATTTCAAACTATCAAGTAATCAAGAAAGCTTTCCCGATGGCATTTCTTGTGCCTCTTATTGGAATTATTGTCAACGAAAAACAAGTCAAAGTTTAAATGAGGAAAATATATATCTACATAAGAAAATGAGGCACCTTTTGCTACTAGCAAAGCGAATACGTCTTTTAAATCGCATGGAAATAATGAAACAAGAAATTATAGTAAATCCTGATTTTAGATTTTACAAAACAAAAAAAACTTTTGAAGATGGCACGAAGTATCATTCTTGCTGGGAATACTGTAATTATTTAGCGAAAAAAAACAAAGAAAAAAAGCCCGATGAAATAGAGCTCAGTCTATACCAAACTATGGCTGAGATAGATGAACTTCAAGGTCGAACTAAGTAGTTTTATTGTGGCGGATAAACTCTCTTAAAATCTTTGTTAAAGCCCTTTTTTCAATTCGTGATACATAACTTCTGGAAATATGCATCTCCCTAGCAATTTCTTTTTGAGTCATTTCTTTACGATTCATGAGTCCATACCTTTTTACAATAATATCTTGTTCTCGTCTGTTTAAAACTTTTAGATATTCATTGACAAGCAATATATTATCTTTCTTCTGCAAAACACTTGCAAAATCTTCCGTTTGATCTTTAATCACTTCAATAAGGCTAATTTCATTCCCATCTTTGTCAAAACCAATCGAATCATTCAAACTAATATTCTTTAAATGACTACCTTTAATACTTCGAAAATACATCAAAATTTCATTTTGAATACACTTTGCCACATACGTAGTAAGCCTTATATTCTTGTCAAAATCATAAGAATCTACGCCCTTAATAAGTCCGATCGTTCCAATCCCAATTAAATCATCTGTATCTTTATTATTGGTTTCAAATTTTTTGACAATATGGGCAACTAACCGTAAATTATGTTCAATCAGCTTATTGCGAGCCTCTTCATCACCAGCCATCATTTTTAAAATGTAGTGGCGTTCTTCCTTTTCACTAAGTGGTGATGGAAAAACATTGTTTGAATAACTTCCGGTAAAAAATAACATCGATTTTAATAATGAAAGTAAAAACATCTCTAACACTCCTATACTAAAGTATATTCAAAGGATAAATTTTTATTTCTGTTCTTCTGTCCAAAATGAATGAAACGTGATATACTTAAAAAAGGAAGGTGAGTCATGGATATATTTAGACCAGATATATATAAAAGAAGTATTTATGATATTAATTATGAGGATTTAAAAAGGCGCGGTATTAAGTGTATTTTGTTTGATTTAGATAATACTCTTGCCCCAATGGAAGTAGAAATTCCCGACAAAAAACTTCTAGAATTTTTCTTATATTTAGAGGATTTAGGGTTTAAACCTATTATATTATCCAATGCCTCAAAAAAGAGAGTTGCGCCATTTAAAGAAAGATGCAATGTGGATAGTTCATGTAACAGCAGCAAGCCATTTAAGAAAAAATATTTGAAAATATTAGAGTTATATTCATATAAAGATACTGAAGTAGCCTGTGTTGGTGATCAACTCATTACGGATATTTTAGGTGCTAATCGTCTGGGATTTACGAGCATTTTAGTAAACCCTATCAGTGCGAAAGAAGCATTTCCGACGAAAATAAATCGTTGGTTCGAAAAAAGAATTTACAAAAGTTTTCAAAAAAAGGGGATATTTAAAAAAGGAGAGTATTATGAGTAAATGTTGTAAAGGATGCGGAGTTCTCTTACAAAATGAGGATCCTTCTAAAATTGGCTATGTTGAAAACATAGATCAAAAATATTGTCGTCGTTGCTTTCGAATGCGAAACTACCACGAATTTCAAAAAGTAGATATTCCTGAAGAACAAGGAAGCATGCTTGAAAAAGTAAACAAGAGTAAAGGCTTTGCCTTCTTTTTCTGTGATTTTTTAAACCTTTATTCAGATAATATAAAGTGTTATCATCAAATCAAAATTCCCAAACTTTTCTGTGTGACCAAAAGTGATAGTATACCGGAAAGTATTTATTATGAAAATATCAGAAAATGGCTTCAAAAGACCCATCATGTTACCGAAGAAATTCTTTTTATTTCGGTTAAAAATGTCCATAAATTAAAAGAAAAATTGAGTCGTCTACCTTACCAAAAAATCTTCTTTCTCGGTCCAACCAATGCCGGTAAAAGTAGTTTAGTAAAAGCTTTAACTAACCAAAGTGAGATTACCGTCAGCGAAATGCCTAACACAACCTTAAACTTTATTAAAGTTCCTTATCTCGAAAAACAAATCTATGATACCGTTGGCTTTGCTGATATGTATACGCTAGACGATCCAGCTTTAATCAAAAAAACTATTTTAAAAAAGCAAATAAGACCCTTAATTATTCCTGTGAATGAATCTTGTAGTCTTTTAATAGAAGATTTTATTCGTCTTCAATTTGATCGCCAAGTCCAAGTGACTTTCTTTAAAAGTGATTTACTTAAAGTTCAAAAAGTCTATGGGAAAAATACGGCACTTTTAGATACACCAAGCTTTACCAAAGATATTAAAGCCCGCAGTCATGTCTATTTTAAAGGCCTAGGTTTTTGTTACATAAAAGCACCTTGTAAAATAACATTCTACAATATCGCAGAAGAATATATTAATATTTGTGAGTCGTTTTTTGGAGGCTACCATGAATAGAATTCGCGTTATGGATGAAACCCTTGCCAACAAAATTGCCGCTGGGGAAGTTGTTGAAAAATGTTCTTCTATAGTGAAAGAACTATGTGAAAACAGTATTGATGCGGGTGCAACGAGAATCGATGTGACTCTTTTAGAAGGTGGCAAAAAACTCATCGAAGTAATGGATGATGGCATTGGAATGAATAAAGAAGATGCGCATCTTGCTTTTCAAAGACATGCTACCAGTAAAATTTATAAAGATGATGACTTATTTTTTATTGATACTTTAGGCTTTCGTGGAGAAGCCCTTCCTTCCATTGCCAGCGTTTCAAGGACCGAAATGAATACGAGTGATGGAGAAGTTGGCACCCACATTATCATCGAAGGAGGTAGGCTGATATGTGAAGAATCAGGACCTCTAAAAAAGGGAACCAAAATTAAAATTACAAACCTATTTTATAATACACCAGCCCGGTTAAAATACCTGAAAAGTGAGCAGTCAGAACTAGCTAGCTGTGTATCCTTTTTAGAAAGATTAGCTTTATCGCATCCTAAAATAGCCTTTTCTTTGAACCATGATGGCCATGATATTGTAAGAACCAGTGGCAGTGGGGATTTATTAAAAACGATTCACGAAATCTATGGCTTAAGTGTTTCTTCAAAAATGATTAAAGTGCAAAATAGTAATGATGATTTTGATTTATTTGGTTACATTGGTAAACCGGAAATCCTAAAAAGTAACCGCAACCACATGATTGTCATTGTAAATGACCGTGTCATTAAAAACTATGAAATTAACAAAGCCATAAACGATGCTTATTATACCTATAAACCGGACATTAAATTTCCAATTGTCATTTTAAATATTTATACAGATCCTACCTTAGTAGACGTGAATATTCACCCAACTAAGCAAGATATAAAAATTGGTAAAATGGATATTTTATATGATTTGATTTATACAACTTTAAAAGACGCCCTATACAAAAATTTATTAATACCGGATGCGGTAGAAAGGATGCCTGAAAGTAATCCATATAAAACAGAAGTTGTTGAAAACATCATCAAAGAACAAGAAGAACCTTATCAAAATAAGAAAGATGTTCAAACCACTTTTGACTTTCAAGCCTCAGAGGAAGAAGAACCAACTACCGAAGTTTATGTAAATCCGGAAATGAAAAGATTAAAGCTTTATCCTGTTGGTGTAGCTCATGGAACCTATATCATTGCTGAGAACGAAGAAGGTGTTTACTTAATTGATCAACATGCTGCTCAAGAAAGAGTAAACTACGAGCGAAATATGCGGGCTTTGAGATCAAAAGAACTTAGCACAACAGAACTTTTATTTCCTATTACGATTGAACTAAGTTCCAGTGACTTTTTAATACTTAAAGGAAAATTACCCTTACTGGAAAGCATGGGTTTTCACTTTGAGGAATTTGGATTAAATACCTTTGTCGTAAAATCACATCCAACGTGGCTTTTACAAGGACATGAAGAAGAGAGTATTAGGCGTATCATCGATCTTTTAATCGGAGGCTTAGATGGCTTTGATCGCGTAAAATTTAATGAGTCGATCGCCATTACTTTAGCTTGTAAAATGAGTATTAAAGCAAACATGCATATTTCCCATGAAGCTCAAGAAGAACTACTAAATGAACTATGTGCCTGTGATAATCCTTATAATTGTCCGCATGGAAGACCAACGATTATAAAATTTAGTATCTATGATTTAGAAAGAATGTTTAAAAGAAGCATGAATTGACATTTCCCTTGTTCTATATTAGAATAAAAGCTCAAACGAGGTGATATCATGCCAAAGATCACATATCGCATTGGCGTTTCTTCTTGGACAGAAAAAAACTCAATGCAAGAAAACTTAGCTTTTTTAGACAAACAATTACATTTATCTATACCCTTAATAACGGGAGCAGACATCTACTCTAAAAAGAAGAAAATAAAAATTTATGTTGGTAAAGAGATTAATTTAAAAGAGTATTCCAAAGAAACCTACTTGCGTGAAAAATTTGATATCTCCTTAGAAACCTTAGCTGACATTGCTGTCCAAGGCTATGAAAGAGCCTGTCTATTAAATTATAAAAAATATGACCAAGTGATCATTGGGGTAGAAGAAGATGCCCTTATCGTTCCGGATTACTTTGCTTTAAAAACGAATATCGTGAATTCGTATCAAGAACAAGTATAATTTTTTTAGTAGAAATAAATAGTTGTGATATATCAGGAAAATAAAAAAGATGAATTGCCAATATATTTTTCTGTGGAAAAATATATTGACTTTTTTGCTGACAACTTTTATAATACTAAGAGAAGGTGATTTTGTGATAAAAAGAGAAACTTATTTAAAAAAAATAAGAGAAACATATGACATGGATATCATCAAAATAATAACTGGAATAAGACGTTGTGGAAAATCGGTGCTATTAAAACAAATTATTGATGAATTACTTCAAAAAAATATTGCCAAAGATCATATCATTTATATAAATTTTGAAGATGTGGAATATGCAAATTTAAAAGATTTTATGGACTTAAATCATTATGTAAAAGAAAAAATTCTTGATGAAAAAAAGTATTATTTATTTTTTGATGAAATACAGATGGTTGAAGGTTGGGAAAAAGCAGTGAATTCATTTAAAGCAACATTGAATGTTTCAATATTTGTAACAGGTTCTAATTCTAAATTATTATCCGGTGAATTAGCCACTTTACTTTCAGGACGCTATATTTCTTTTCAAGTTTATCCTTTTAGTTTTAAAGAAGTACTAGAGTTAAAAGAAATAAATGATGAAAAAGAAATTGAAACCGCTTTTAACGACTATTTATTATGGGGTGGATTACCTCAAAGATTTGAATTTAAAACAGAAGAAGGAATGAAAACATACTTATCCGACGTATTTGATGCCATTGTGTTAAAAGATATTGTGAAAAGAAATAACATAAAAAATGTATCTTTATTTCAGAGAATAATGGAATATTTAGTTACAAACCCTAGTCAATTTTTCTCACCTACAAATATGATAGGAGAATTAGAAAAAGAAAAAATTCCAGTTTCAACAAAAACGATTTATGAGTGTTTAGATTATGCTACAGGAGCACTCTTGATGTCTAAAATTTCAACCTATGATATAAGAGGAAAAAGAATTTTAACAAGAAAGGATAAATATTATTTAACAGATTTAGGCTTAGGGCAAATTTTAAATGTAAATAAAAAAACACAATTTGGAGCATATTTGAAAAATATTGTTTATAATGAATTAGTTTGTCGGGGATATACGGTGAGCATTGGAAACAATAATGGCAAAGAAATTGATTTTATTGCCACGAAATACAATCAGAAAGAATATTATCAAGTCGCGTATACATTAGCTAGCAAAGAAACTGAAGAAAGAGAATTTGGAGCATATAAAAACTTAGAAGATAACTATCCTAAATATGTAATTTCTACAGATAAACTCGATTATTCTCAAAATGGTATTATTCATAAAAATATTATTGATTGGCTATTAGAAAAGTGATTAAGTGAACCTCTCACAAGAGAGCAATTAATAATTTAAAAAAAAGAATTAATTTCACCGTATCGGAAAAGGGTTGAGGCCATGTGCTTTAGCACATAAATTCTTGCAGAATTTAGAGGTAATTTATT
>CALVQE010000006.1 GCA_944355355.1 uncultured Bacilli bacterium | reverse complement strand
GTTTTGGAAGACGATAAAGGATTTTTCCTTCCATATCACGCAATTCCAATAGTGAATAATCGAGTTTTGGAGGAATTTCCTGAAGTTGTTCCAATTCTAGAAGAACTTTCAAATTATTTAAGTGATGATGTGATGCGAGAACTTAATTATAAAGTTGATGAAGAACAACAAAGACCGGAAGATGTGGCAAGGGACTTTTTAATTCAAAATAGTTTAATTAGTGAGAAATAGTGAACTGTCAGAGTCCACTATTTTTTGTGTTTTATTTCTTAAGAATATTTTTATTACATTATGTTAAGATTAAAACCTTCGTATCCAGTTTTTTAATATTCTTTCTTGATGTCTTTAAATTACAGTATGTTTAGATTAAAATTATTTTATATCTGGGCTGTGCAATATGCTAAGATTGAAACGATCACAAAAATAATTGTACTTGTCTTTTAATAAAATTCAAATTACACTGTGTTTAGATTAAAACAAAGAAAATAAAGTATGAAGAATCACTAGAACGAGAATTTAAATTACACTATATTAAGATTGAAACATAAAATCGAGGATGGCTCTATTACCATAGAATCACTCTTTAAATTACATTATGTTTAGATTGAAACGGTGTGCTTGAATTTACAAAAACTGATTTAGTAACATTTAAATTACACCATGTTAAGATTAAAACTATCTCTTCTGAAAAAGTAATTGTTGGCTCACTAATCTTTAAATTACATGATGTTAAGATTGAAACAAGCAAATTTAAAAAAGTCTGGAGAAAATAAATTTTCATTTAAATTACACTATGTTTAGATTAAAACGAATAAGTCATAATATTTCACTTGTTGCATCTACTGGTTTTAAATTACATTATGTTAAAATTAAAACTTGTAAAGAAGATTTAAAAGCAGGATTAAAAAAAATTTTTTTGAAAGGAATTGAACTTATGATGAAATTACAAGATTTTTTAATTGTTAAAGATGACTTTATACAAGAAGCGATAGATTTTGGTGCAAATTGTCCCGTGAAAAAGATTGCACTATCTACTGATATAGATTCAATTAAAAACTTGGATGAACTGATAGAAATATTAAAAGGACTATATCAAAAAGGAATGATGTCGGATGAAGTTGCTTGGGAGATTGCTATTAAGCTTGGTGTTCTATTAGGGGAGATGATTATAAATGAAGGAAATTACAAATGGGTAATTAATGAAGATGATCTTCCGGTTGTAGAAGCGGTGAATGGTAATCAATTATCACCTATTATTAAAATTTATAAAATTATAAGAAGTAATGATGATTCCGAAGGAAAGCCTAGTGATTTTTATTACAACTTTATAATGTTAAATTTAAAAACTGAGTTTTAGTTTGAATTAAGAATTGTTTTTGAACAACAATTTTTTTCTTTGCTTATTGTGAATAATATGGTAGAATATGGCAAAAAGAGGTACCTATGGATAATATTGAAGTTTTGCAAAAAGTCATTACAGAAGCTAAATATTTAGCCCAAGAAAATTCTTATCGTTATCGTCCGATCATGCGGTTTTTCTATCATAAGTATGAGCAAGCTGAAAACTGGTTGTATAAAGAAGATGTGTATGATGAGTTAAAAGATAAAATTCCTAATTATACAATCGAAGAATTAGAACGGGATTTGGATTTTTTGGTGGACAATATGAGTTTGACAACTGTTCAGGATTCTAGAAATGCTAATTCCATTGAAGAATTTAATTTAAAACGGTTAAGATATCAGTTAACTGATTATGCGATTGTGATTGAGAGGATGACGATTGAACTTGAAGATCTTGAAGTTAAGGTTGCTTCGTTATCGCCTAAGCGATTTGAGGTTTTAAAAGGATATCTTTTTGAACTAAAAGATATTCAAGCTATATCACCTGAAGAGCTTACGGATCTATGGGAAAGAATTTCTAATGAGTTTCAAAATATTAATTTGAATTATCAAGATTTTTTAAAGAAGTTTCAAGAGTCTAAAACAGAGGAATTATTACAAAGTACTATTTTTTTAGAGTATAAAAACAAAATGGTTCAATATTTAAGGGATTTTATTTCTGGTTATTTGAATCAAGCTGCTTCAATTAAACATTTCTTAAAAAGTTTACCTGATGATTTTGTAGATGTTCTTGTTTTAAAATTAGAACAATATCAAAGAGATACACCTAAAATTTATCCTGAGTTTAACTATGCTAAATTTAATCAAGTAAATCTTGGAAAATGGCGAAGTATATATAAGTGGTTTTTAAATGATAAAGGTAAATGTGAAGGCGATCGTCTTTTAGATGTTACTAGTTCCATTATTAGTCAGATTACAAAGTGTGCTTCTTCGTTAATTGAACTTCATGGGAATATGGTTCAAAGAAAAGAAGAATATAAACATATTTGTAGATTATTTGATCAAATGGTTAATGTTAATCAAGCTCATGAATTATCTAATGCTGTATTTGGGGTTCAAGCCGTTCGGCATTACAAAGGCTCTAGTAGTTTAAATACGGATTCTTTAGTGAATTCTTATGAGGTTTTACCGACTATGATTTCTGTTTTGCCAAATGATACTAAAATAAAACAAGAAAGAAGACATAGTGTAATTGTAGATAAGTCTTTAGAAAAGAAAGAGGCATTATTAGAATTTGAGAAGGAAGAACAGCGAAAGAAGGAAATATTACAAAAATTTGTGGAAGCTAAAACGGTTTCTTTACAAGGCAATGTTTTTTTAAAGAAAGAAGAACGTCAGTATCTGCTTAATCTTATTAGTCGAGCTGGTGATAAAGGATATGCTAAAGAGCCATTATTTGGATTAAATTATAGAATTGTTTTTGGAAGTAGTAATGACATTTGTCAAATTATTAGTGAAGATGGAATTTTTATGCTTCATAATTTGCAACTTGTTTTTGAGGGGGAATAGTATGGTGGATATTACAAATGAATTAAGAGCGCTTTTGAATCATTTTTGGATTGTTAAAGAAGATGATCCAACCCTTTATTATGAGATTAAACGTAAGCAAGGATATATTAGAGATTTTTTGACTAAGAATTTAGGAAGTCGTTTGATTGTTCATGATCGCTTTATTAAATTAGAAAAGTTTCCTGCTATAAAAACACAGGGTTCTGGTATTGCTAGTTTTGAAGATGTGTTAGATTATGTTTTATTATGTATTGTTTTATTGTATTTAGAAGATAAAACGCGTGGAGATATTTTTGTGTTATCTAGTTTAATAGAATATGTTAAAAATACGGCTGTTACGATGGAACTTGATCATGTTCCTGATTGGAATTTAAGGCGTGATCGGCAAAGTTTTACTCGGGTGATGAATTTTTTGAAAGACATTTCTGTTATTAAAGTAAAAGATGAGGAAAAAGTTAGTTTTAAAGATAGTCAAAATGCGCAAGTTTTATATGAAGCAACGGGACTTGCCAATTATGTGATGCGATTGTTTGCTAATGAAATTTTTGGATATACAAATGTAGATGATTTTTTGAAAGATGAGTGGGTATATCAGGATGAGGAGAAAGGTGACGTTCGTAGATACAGGGTGTATCGTAATTTATTGTTTACGCCGGTTTTATTTACGAAGGAAGCACAAGTTTCTGATTATGATTATGTAAAAAGACTTCGGGGACATATGAAAGAAGAACTAGAAGGATTAGGGTATGAGTTAGAAGTTACTCGTAATATGGCATTTTTATATGAATATGAAAATAGTATTCAAAAAGAAAATTTTCCTAATAATAAAAAGATTTCAGATATTGTGTTGATGGTTAATCAAAGACTTTATCAGATGATTATCAATGATGAAATTATTTTGGATGATTTTGAAGTGGGGAAAATTTCAAAAGAAAGTTTAGAAATGATTTTAAAGGATATTAAAATGAATTATAGTGATTATCTTAGTAAGGCTTTTTTAGGGCTTGCTTTATATAAGTTTCAAGACGAGGTTGTTTCTTATATGAAAGAGTATGGCTTTTTAAGAGAATGTGAGGATGGGTATGAAGTGATGCCTAGTATTGCGCGTTTTAATGCTAAGCTTATTAAAGAAAGAGACGCACAGTTAGATTTGTTTGGAGGGGATGAACATGTTTAAACCAACGAAGATTGGCTTATTAAATTTTTGGCTTTATGATGATGAAGAATTTCAATTTTTTGATGGTAAGTTGTTACTGCGAGGAGAAAACGGTTCGGGAAAATCGGTGACCATGCAGTCTTTTATTCCACTTATTTTAGATGGAAATAAATCACCTAAACGATTGGATACTTTTGGGTCAAGTGATAAACATATTGAGTATTATTTGTTAGGTGAAAACAATGAAAAAGAAGATAGTACAGGTTATCTTTATATGGAGTTTTATGATGAACAAAAGGATAAGTATGTAACAATTGGTATGGGACTTCGAGCTCGTGTTGGTAAGAATACTGATTTTTTTGGTTTTGCTTTAAAAGACGGTCAGAGGGTTAATCATGATTTTTATTTATATAAGTGTCAAGATGGTATTCATAAAACGCCACTTACTAAATTAGAGTTAAAGGCTGCTTTGGGAACACAAAATGGTTTTGTAGAAACGGCTAAAGATTATAAAAAAATGGTAAATGATCTATTGTTTCAGTTTCCAAGTTTGGATTCGTATGATGAGTTTATTCAAGTTTTAATTCAGTTAAGAAGTCCTAAGTTATCTAAAGAGTTTAAGCCAACAAAACTTATGAGTGTTTTAAATGAGGTATTGCCACCACTTGCTGAAGAAGATTTACGTCCTCTTTCTGAAACGATTGAAAGTTTAAATCAAACTCGTGAAAAAATGGAAGATTTGCAGACTAAAATTAAGACTATTGGTAATTTTGTGAAAGTTTTTCAAAATTATAATGAAGCTATTTTAGTTCAAAAAGCTAACCAGTATTTACAGAAAGTTAATGTGTTAGAAGAATTAGAAGATAGAAAAAACAAGCGAGAGCAAACCATACAGGCTAGCGAACAAGATTTAGCTCAGCTAAGAGTTCAACAAAAGAATCTAGAAGATGAATATATAAAAGCTAAGATGGAAAAGGAACAGTTAGGAAATCAAGATTTAGAAGAAAAAAGTCAAAGAAAATTGGTTTTAGATACTCAAGTTCAGGAATTGGCCGATAAAATTGAACATGAAGAAAATAATCTTGATGTTATGAAACAAAAGTTGGCTCAAATTAAAGCCGATGTGCAAACAAGTGAGAAGGAAGTGTCTGACTTGGAAAAAGAACGAGAGCAATATACTACGCAAGGGCTTGATTTAGGAAGTGAACTTTCTTTTGAACAATTTTTAACTGCTTTTTCGTTAAATGAAAAGAACTTTGAGTATTTGAATAAGTTGGTAAAAGAAAAAGAAACAGAAATTCAAAATATTCTAGCTTTATTAGAAAAAAGACAAAAGTTATTGGAAGAACAAAATAAAGAAGCTGATGCTTTTGAACAATTGAAAGCTCAATATGATCTTATCGAGAAGGAAAAAGAAAATAAGCAAGTTGATTTAGAAAATGAAATGGAACTTTTTTTCCAGACTTTACGGAATTTGGCAAAAGATAATCAATATTTAATGGTTTTAGAAGAAGATTATCGGGAAATGGTCGGATATTTAGAAGAGTATTCTTCGGAAAATTATCAACGAGCATTGTTGAAGTATGATCAGTTATATCAAAACGCTTATAATAAAGCAACAATGCATTTGGCAACAACGGGTTCCAAGCAAGAGAAGGTTTTAAAAGAACTAGAGTTAGAACAAGAAAAACTTAATGCTTTAAAAAATCAGGAAGAGATTTCTTTGACTGAAATGGATTTACAAGAAGAGGCCGTAGAGTACTTAAATCAAGAGCATATTCCTTATTTGGCTTTTTATCAGGCTGTGGAATTTCAGGATGGATTATCTTCGGAGGTTTGCAATAAGATTGAGGAAGCTTTATATTCAGCTGGTATTTTAAATGCTAAGATTTTAAATAAAGGAGATCTTTCTAAAGTTAGTCAATATAATCTTTCTTATATTGTTCCTAGTACAAAGAAGAAACAGAATTTAACAAAATATTTAAAACCGGCTAGCAATGCGATATTTGATCAGTCTTATATTTTAGAAATTTTAGAGTCGATTAGTATTAGCGATCAAGATTTATTATGGATTAATGAAAATAGTTTTCAATTTGATTTTTTAAAGGGGCAAACAGCTAATAAATACAAGAGTAAATTTATTGGTGTTCTTCTACGTAAGAAAAGGCATGAAGAAGAAATTAAACAGCAGGAGTTAGTAGTTCAAGGAATTCAAGAACAATTAGGTGAGATAGAAAGAGAGCTTCAAGGTATTCAATTGACTATTCAAGGTCTTATGGAAGAAAAAGTTAAATTTCCTTCGAATACTGTTTTGGAACAAATTAGTAAAGAGATTCAAAATGCAGATTTGGAATTGAAGTTTTGGCATGAAAAACTTGGTCAAAGTGAGACAAAAATTCGGGAAATTCAAAAGCAAATTGAGACTATTATGTTGGATTTAGAAACGAGTCGTGGAGATATTCCTTTGCGATTAGATGCTTATCAAAATGCTTATAATACGATCAAGGATTTAAATGATGTTATGGATTCTTTAGAACGAATTGAGGATAAAATTTTGACAAAGAAGGAAATTATTTTAACGCAGCAAGAAAGAGTAGAAGATATTTCTCATAATTATGATGATACGTATGCTTTGGTAGCTGATTATTTGGAACAAAAGCATAGATGTGAGATGGAGTTGGAATCTATTGTTAAACTTTTGAATACACCAGAATATAAAGAGTTAAGTTTGAAATTGAATGCTTTATTAAAAATTATTGAGGAGTATCCTCATAAAACGAGTGAGTATTCTAAAAAAATTGGAGTTTTAGAACAAAGTATTTTACAGGAGAAAGATACTTTAAAGATTGAGGAAGAACAAATTAAACATGCTTTATTTTATCAAGAAATTGTTGCTTCTATTTTTGCGGAGGAGTTAAGCTTGGGCTATGTCCTTAAAGATTGTGATGCTAGTATTGAGGTAGCTCGAGAGGTTGTTCGGGATTATAAAGATCAAGAGAAGGATTTAATGACTGCGAATGCTAATTACTACCGAGCTTTTAATGAATACAGACAAGAGCTTTTGGATTACGCTATTCAAGATGTCCAATTGTTTGAGGAACGGTCTGCTATGGTAGAGACTTATAGTGAAAAGGGATTAGATGAGTCTTTGGTAAAAGAACTTTATCATAATGCTAAACGACAAGATATTGTGACAAGTTATCAAGGCAAAAAGTTGAGTTTGTATGCTTTACAAGAAGCTTTGAGAGAAAGCTATGAAGCGGATAAAATTTATTTAGATGAACAAGATCGTCATTTATTTGAAGATATTTTGCTTAGAACGATTGGAGGCAAAATTAAAGAGAAAATTATTGATGCTCAAGATTGGGTAAAGTTAATTAATCAAATTATGGCTGAAAAGCAAAAAAATAGTGCCCTTTCTTTCTATTTGGATTGGAAACCTAAGAGTCAGGAAACTTTAGAAGAAATGAATACTAAGGAACTGGTTGAGATTTTTATGCTTGATGAAGGTTCAGTAAGACCTGGGGATACTGAGCGTTTAGTTAAGCATTTTCGAAGTAAGATTAAAAGAGCTGAAGAATTTATGGATGAGAATAAAGATTCTTATTTTGATATGATTTTTCAGATTTTAGATTATCGTAATTGGTTTACGTTTAAATTGTTTTATCGTAAGAATCAGAGCGAGAGAAAAGAACTTACAGATAAAGTATTCTCTGTGTTTAGTGGAGGAGAGAAAGCAAAGACGATGTATGTTCCGTTATTTGCTAGTGTTTATGCAAAACTTGATAGTGCTTCTTTAAGTGCACCAAGATTAATTGCTTTAGATGAGGCTTTTGCTGGGGTAGATGAAAAAAATATTGAAGAAATGTTTGCTATTTTGGAAAGCTTCCAATTAGATTATATTTTAACTAGTCAGGCTTTATGGTGTGATTATAAAGAGATTCGAGACATTTCTATTTGTGAGCTTATTAAAGCTAGGAACGCTTCTTCGGTAGCTATACGTCGTTATAGGTGGAACGGCAAGGTTAAAGAGGTTTTAAACTAATGGATTATGTTGAATATTTTAAAACTAAGGAAGGGTTTACTCGTTTCTTTGTAAAAGCACGTGATAAGTATCAAAAGTATGGTAAAGTTGTTGGTAAAATTCATATGGATAATCTTAGTGATGAGGAGGCTAGAGCATTTACTAGTTTTTTTGCTCGAAAATTTGTTGCCCAGAGTAACTATGATATTTCAATAAATGAGTTTATGAAAAAGGTACTACGGGGAAGATTTGACGATTTTGATTTTAGTTATTATTTTAGCCAAGTCTATGAGGATTTTACGTTTGAGACAAACCGTGAAAAACGGATTAAAAAGGTTGAGGCTTTTCATTCTTTTCTAGAGGAAAGTATAACTCAAATGAGATGTGAAAAGTTAAAAACTTTTTTGGAAGATAATATGAATCGTAGTAATCAAACTATGACTTTGATTCGACGTAAGTATACAAAGAGTAAAAAAGAGTGTCGTAAGGAACTTTTGGATATTGATATTTTGTTAAGTAAAATACCTACTGAGGTAACGTATCTTCCTATTTATGCTTCACTGATTAGTAATCCTCACTATTTAGATTTTTCGTCCTCAACTGGCTCTTTGTTCTATCGTTTATTAAGTTATATTTTAGAAGAGAATATACCTAAAACAAATGAGGATAAGGCTAAACTTTTAGAGAGTATCAATGTTTATACGGATCCTTTAAGTAATTTTGTAATTGTGCATAATTTGGTTTATTCTGTTTCTATCCCTTTTCAAACTATGAATTTAAATATTGAAAATATTTCTTGTTTGGATAAGATTCAAGGAAAAAAGGACAAGATTTTTATATTTGAAAATCCATCTATTTTAAATCGATTAAAGAGTTTAAATGTTGATGCTTCAGTAATTATTACTTCAGGTATTCCTAATCTTGCTTTTTATAAATTATTAGAAAAAATTGATCGGAATACAATCCTTTACTACAATGGAGATTTTGATCCAGAAGGATTGTTGATTGCTGAGAAAATTAAGCATAAATTTCCTAAAGTAGTCTTTTTTGGGTATTCAAAGGATAACTATATATTGACTAAGCCCATACAAGAGATTAGTATAAAAAGACTTCATAAACTGGAACATGTTCATAGTTTTGAATTAGAAGAGATTAAACAATGCTTATTGGATCAAAAAAAAGCAGGATATCAAGAAAATCAGTTAGAGTTTATTGAAAATTATGTTCAAGATAAATTAAATTGTTAAAATTTTGTTTTTTGTTTGATATACTATTGTTGAAGAGTTGCGTGCAGTTAGAGTTAGGCGTTTGTACAAAGGGCCATATGCCTTAGTAGGTCACGCAGTTTCGTGAGGGGCGACAGACTTCCTCTCACTAAAAAAGGAAAGAGAGGTGTAGTCGAGGTTTGTCTACTCGGCTTGATTGACAATGAATGATGAAATAATAGAAGAGATGTTAAAAAAAATATTGGAAGATGGTTTAGAGCTTGATCTTAATACTATGTTTTCAGTTTGTTTTGTTTGTTCTTGTAAACATGATGGAAAGTTACGTGATTGTTTGAAAAAAATAACTGATGACCAGTTAAAATTAATTGCATCTTTACATGAAATTAATTTTGAACAATTAAAAATCAAGAAAAAAAGTGAGAAAATTACTGCATTAGAGAAAAACATTTTTCAATTTCTTGAAACAAATTTATTTGATCTTCCTCCTGGACCCTTAAGAGATCTAAAAGGCATTGTGGATGATCCAAACTATGTTATTCAGTCTAAAATTTGGCTGGGGTTGGGTGTTGTTTATTTTTCAATTGTAGATGGTCAAGAAATGTATTATCTTCCTACAGATATTAAAGCGTTTTTGCAAAATAAAATGACTGATCAATTCATTTTGGATGCTATTCGGAATAACATCATGCAGTTTTTATTGGCCTGTCATTATGTATATGGTTTGGTTTCGAAAGATGTTTTCGTAAAAGTTTATAAAGAACGTTATCCAGATGTTTGTATAGATGATTTTTCTTTGGAAATACAACAACATTTCGAGCAGATAATTATTGAAGAACAAATTTATTATTGGCCTAAAACTTATCCTGTTATTGAAAAAGCTAGGGATTTTATTCATAAACCAGCCGACATTTCTTTTGATGATATTTTTTTGTATTTTACTAAATTTATTCAATTACTTCCATTACTAGAAGACGTTTTAAAAAAACCGACCGAGGAATGGCTTAGGGCTTTTTTAGCAAATTTTATTGAAAGTCCGATAGAGATTGATAAGGCTATTGATTCGTTTTGCTTAGAAAATGCCTTTAGTTTACGACAAGCAAATAATCTTCGTAAAATTTTTGATGATATACAGGAGCTTCGTTATTGGTCTTTAGGCGGAAAAACGATTGATGAAGAACAGTTGCCGTTGTTTGTTTTATCGAAAAAACCTATTAACAATACATTAAAGGCTTGTTTGAATACGTTAGGTAATCGAGCTAAGGAAGTGTTATATCAAAAATATGCCGTTAAGAAGACTGAGGAGTTGGAACATGCGATTATAAAACACTTTTTGGATCAACAAGATGAGTTTTCAGTGTATTTTTTTGAGGCACAAGGTAAAGAATACACTAGTGATATAGTTGATGCTAGTGATGTAGTGTGGGGTCATGTTTTTCTTTATACTACAGACGATGGGATAAAAGTGATGATTCCTGAGGAAATTGAAGCTCTAAAAGAATTACCTGATGACGATGAGTATGATACGGTTAGAACTGATTTGATTCGTGCTTATCTACTTTTGAATGGGGTTATTGATAAAAAAGTATTACAAGATCTTTTAAAAAGGCATCACGGGCTAGAGTACTCTATTAAGGAGTTAGATGAGATGATATTGGATGATGGTTACTTTATTATAGGGAATAAGTATTCTATGATGCAAGAATTGAGTGATTTTGAATTTAAGATGATTTATGATCCTAAAAAAGGTAGGAAGTATAAAATTGTTGATGAAAATATAGACTCTGTTTTAGATATATTGGAGGATTTTCATGATGATTTGGAAAATCTTTTGAGAAATCTTTCTGTATCAGACATAAGTAAACAAGAATTTTTTGGAACAGTTTCTATGCTTTTGCATCTTGGGATTTATCGTGATGATACGATGAAAGAGCTTATGGAACAGAATCACTTTAAGTTAGATAAAACAACACTGCGAGCAGTTTTAAAATGCATTAATAAGTATAAGAATATTTTTCCGTTGTGGCCTTATAATGGTTTTACGAAAGCGGAAATTAGCATTCAACCAAAAAAAGTCAAGGTTGGTCGCAATGATTTGTGTCCGTGTGGAAGTGGCAAGAAGTATAAAAAATGTTGCGGTAAGTAGTTGGTTTATAAAGTTAAATGTGAAAATGATGGATAATAAAATTGTCTACGTAATAAAGTGTAGGCAATTTTATGCTATATGATTCAAATAATTTAAATTAAAGAAATGGTTGGATGGAATTAGTATACAAAACTGATAAACTTCAAAAATTTATAATAGAGTTATTTGAAAATTAAAAATGGGATACAATTTAAGTGCTAGATATGAAAAAAGGAAATTAGAAAATAGCCTTTGTGGAATAACTTTAATTCATATCTAGCCATTTGTTATTCCACAAAGGCTATTTTAGTGAGATAAAAATGCTAGAAATAACAATTACAGAGGAAACATACAAAAAGGAAAAAAGTTTTAATCTAAATATAATATAATTTAAATTATACAGTCAGAATTATTATTAATCTTAGAACTGTTTGCCTAACAAAGTGTATTTTAAATGGTTCAATACATTACACAAATTGACCCTCAGTGTTTTAAATTTAAGCTATAAACATAGTGTATATTGTTATTTTTTCTTTCTTAATAATAGGATTAGGCCAATGGTTGTGATTATAAAACCGATACTAAAAATGGTAATTAGGATGCTTGTTTTGTTGGATGTGCCTAATGAGGTTATAGCCATTCCAATGATAAAGGCAATATCTAAAGTTTTTAAAACTTCAATTGTGTGGTCTTTTTCTTTTTGTATTCTTTGTTCTTTGGATTCACTTAGAACAAGTGGAACATTTCCTTGGTTTAATCCTTTGAAAAATTTTAGGGCTTCTGAAGGCACTTTGGCTAAGTCTTTACTGTTTTTTAATAAGGTTAGTAAAGTGATTTCTAGTTTTTCTCTATCTAAAATACTTGTCATTGCATATTGGGATTTTAAGGCTTCTAAAAGACTTATTTCTGGAGCAATGTCTTCTAGGACTCCTTCTAAAACAATAATGCCACGCATAAGTAAAGTAACATCTTTAGGTATTTTTATTTGATGTTTTTGGATGATCGAAATTAAGGCTGGAGCGAAATCTTTTAAGTCAATGTTACCAATTCCTTTAGTTAGATAAACCTCTAGTAACTTTTCTAAATCTTTTTCTAATTCAAAGACGTTTACATCCTTGCTTGACCCAAAAAGAAGGAGATTATGGGCTAAATCTTCTGTGTTACGAAAAAGGATATTTTCCATACATTTTTTAAGTATTTTACGACTTTCTTCTTCTAATGTTCCCATCATTCCAAAGTCTAAATAAACGATTTGATTAGCTTTTATTTTGATGTTATCTGGATGAGGATCTGCATGATAAAAACCGTCATCTAGGGCTTGTTTGATATAGTTTTGGGCTAATTTTGAGGCTATTTCACTCATGTTATATCCAAGGTATTCTAATTGAGCTACGTCATTTATTTTAGGGGCATCAATGTATTCCATGACTAAAATATTGTCTGTTGTGTATTCTTGGTGGACTTCGGGTAGAGAAATGTAGGGAATATCTTGATTGTATTGTTGGAACTTAAGCATATTTTTTTCTTCATTTTTAAAGTCCATTTCTTTTTTGGCACTTTCTAACAATTCATCGAGCATCGCATTTATATCAACGGTGTTTTTGAGAAGTTTTTCGATGGGAAGGTGTTTTAAGACCTTTTTTAGAAGATAAATATCGGTTTCCATGGAGTGCATGATGTTTTCACGTTCGATTTTTATGACAACTAGTTTATTGTTTAGACGGGCTTTATGGACTTGAGCTATGGAAGCTGAACCGATAGGGCTTGGACTAATTGATGTAAAATCGTAGTATTTGTTTTTTAATTCTCGTTTTAAAATGCTTTTTACGGTGTAGGAATCCATTGGGGTAACTTGACTACGTAATTTTCTGAATTCTGCACAGTAGGTGTTGTCTAATAAATCTTCACGATCGGCCATGATTTGACCTATTTTGATGAAGGTTGGGCCTAAACTTTCAAAGGCTTTTCTTAAAGTAGCAGGAGTCATATTGGTGATTAATTTATATTCTTTGATTACGTTGATAATTTCTTTTAATCTTTTTAAGTAATTGTTTTTTTCGTTTTCCATATGTCCTCCTATTATTTTTATTATAGCATAGATGTGTGGTGAGTTGGAAAATATTTTTTGGGTTACAGTTTTGTGAGACACACAGAAAAAGAGTGAAAATTAGAGTTTCACTTAGACAATAACAGGATTGTTTTCAAAAGCAGAGATGATGGCTTTTAATACATTGATATCCTATTTTTTGTTTGATTTTTATATTTCTTTGATCCGATTCTGCTTGATTGTTTGTAGCTGGAATCTTAAAATCTTCTAAAAAATATAAAATTTCTTTTTTATCATCATCCTCCATTCTAGAAAGAAGTTTTCTTTCATCATCATAAACTGGATTTTCTACAGCATTACTATACATCCATTCCTTTTTCCATTTTTTTAAGATGGCATCATATTTTTGATATTTCTCATTGAGCTCTTCTTTCGTATATCCTAATATTCCAGCTTTTATTTTTTCTTTTCTCTCATGAATACATGCACTTAGAAACTCGTCCATTTCCTTTGCTGATGGATGATCAACTTTGGTGTAGATTCCTTTCAAATATCTTTGAATATGGCAAATGCATTGGGCTAACATCGCTCCAAATCCATTGTAGAGTTCTGTTCCATCTTTTACGATGATTCCTTGATATTGGGGAAGAAATCCTATTTCTTTTAATGCATCATGACTCTTATGTTTATGAATCCATAGCCGGGTATATTTTGAATTGCTAGCACATAAATCATTATATCCATCTCCATTGATTTTAATTTGAGACTCATCATGATTGATATAGTAGGAATTTAATAACTGTGTTTCAATTTCAGTAATTTCTTTTTCTAATTTTTCTGCTAATTCTTTATTCCAACGTATTAATGTGCTTTTTGATAACTCAATTCCACCATTGGTAATATCTCCAATAAATTTACATACACCGCCTTTATGTAGTGATTATAGTTTCGCATATTTTTCAAAAAAACAATCGGCATTTATCACGATTGTTTTAAAAAAAAATTTTTTTTTCATCTTTTATCACAAAATTGTAACTTTTTTGGTCTTATTTTGGTGATTTGTCCTTTTTATATCTCTATTTTGTGATAAAATAAAAGGTAAGAGTTTTTTATTGGAGGTTTTTGTGTATGAATGAAATTGAAGAGAAGATTCGCGAGTTAGTTTCGGATTCTGATTACCGTAAAGGTATGGATTATGATGAAGATTATATTCAGTTTGTTGGAACAACTGTTATGAATAGAGTTAAAAGAACACAATTTTTGGTGGAGTCTGAAACGAGTTATCGTAAGTATATGGTCCAAATAGAATTATATAATGGTGAAGTTACAAATACTTATTGTACATGTCCACAATACCAGGCTACTCATTCTTGTAAGCATATCGCTGCCAGCTTAATTTCTTATTCTAATGAGATTTTTCCAGTTGCTAAGCCAAAAGATACGAAACAATTAACACGTAATATTTTTCAAAAAATTAATCAGGAATTAGTGCAAGAGACTGGTGTAAAAAAAGAAGTTCAGGTTATTCCCTATATTGGTATTGAGGATAGTTATTATGATCATAATGTTATTTTGAAGGTAAAAATCGGTTTAGATAAGATGTATTCTTTACTAGGAAAATATAATAATTTTAAGTGGGCAATTGATAATGGTGAAACTTATCGATTTGGTACTAATTTTACTTTTGATCCTGCCCAGCATTATTTTAGTGAACGTTCACAACAGTTATTTCAAATTATTGACTATCTTTTCCAAAAATTTTATGTAACTGGAAGTGAAATTCGAGTGGATGATAGATCTTTAAGGCAGCTATTACGACTTTGTAAGGATGGTATTTATTTTGATGGTGATAAATCACTTACTCCGATTCGAAATGGTTTTCCTATTCCCTTAATGCTTTCTAAGGATGATCATACTTATCAACTTTCTTTTCAGTCTTCTATGAATAACCTTGAACTTCTAATGGATAGTATGGAATATATTTATTACAATAAGGTGATTTATCATTTGAATCCTTCGCAAAGAATGCTTTTGGATGAATGTTTGACTCATCGTATTGATACCTTGTCATTTGATGAAAGTGATTTTAATTTTTTTCAAAAGAGTGTTTTTCGTGTAGTTAAAGATAATTTGAAACTTGATGAAAGTACAAAAGATATTGTTATTGTGAGTAAGCCTGATGTTAAATTTTATTTTGATTTAAATGAAGATAACATTACTTGTGTTCCTAAATTTATTTATCTAGATCAAGAAATATCTTATTTTGAAGAATATCCAAATATTGTGCGTGATGTGGATTATGAGAACGAGGTTTGTGCGGTTTTATATCCTTATGGCTTTCATAAAATGAATCATTTGTTTTTACTTGATGATTTTGAGGTAATGTGCGATTTTATGGATGGCGGTATTGATGAAATTAGTGAAAAGTATCCTGTCTTCACGTCTGAAAACTTGAAGAATACGAATATTTTGAAAAAAAGTTCTGTCGCGACGCATTTTACGATTGGTAAAGATCAGATTTTACATTATGATTTTGATTTAGGTGATATTCAAAACGATGAATTGGATGGTATTCTATCTTCTTTAAAAAAGAAAAAGAAGTATTATCGTTTAAAAAGTGGGGATATTTTGTCTTTAGAGCAGGAATCTTTACAACAATTGGAAGAGCTTACGGAAGATTTGGAATTGTCTTCTACTGATCTTGCTAATGGACGTGGTGTTATTCCGAAGTATCGAGCTATATATTTAGATATGTTAAAGGAAGGTAAGTATAATATTATTGAAACCGATTCATTATTTCAAGAGTTTATTGACCAATTTAAGACTTATCAGACTGTTGAACTTCAGTTTACAGATCAAGAGCTTAAAACGTTAAGAGATTATCAACTTGAAGGCGTCAAATGGTTGTATACAATATGTAAATGTGGTTTTGGCGGGATACTTGCTGATGAAATGGGCCTTGGTAAGTCTTTGCAGACAATTGTTTTTTTACGAAAGTTATTGGCAGACGATGCATCTTTTCGATTTTTGATTGTTTGTCCAACTTCTTTGGTTTACAACTGGGAAAATGAGTTTCGTAAATTTGGTACCGATATGACTTTTCAGACTTTTGCTGGTAACCGGATTGAACGACGAAATCTTTTGAATAAGTTTGAAGGAAATGTCTATATTACTTCTTATGGGTTATTGAGAGAAGATTTAGAAATCTATCAGAAAATGAATTTCCGAGTTTGTGTAATTGATGAAGCCCAGAATATAAAGAATCCTAAAACAGGTCTTGCCCAAGCCGTAAAAAGTATTACGGCTGAGACAAAGCTTGCACTTACGGGAACTCCAATTGAAAATGCGATTACTGAGTTGTGGAGTATTTTTGATTTTATTATGCCTGGTTTTCTATCTTCTTTGGTTCATTTTCAACAGAAGTATAAGGTTAAAGATTTTGATGAGCAAACTAATCAACTATTAAACAGTTTGAAAGTACAGGTAAAGCCTTTTATTTTGAGAAGACGCAAGCAAGATGTGGTTAAAGATTTGCCTCCTAAGATTGAAAATAATATTTTTATTGATTTGAATGAGGAACAGAAAAAGTATTATGCGGCTGAAGTAAAACATGCGAATGAAGAGATGACTAAATTGGTAGAGCAAGGTGGATTTTCTAAAAATAAAATGATTATTTTAGCTTTGCTCACGCGCTTGCGTCAGATTTGTATTGATCCAGCGATTGTGTTTGAAGATTATAGTGGAGGCAGTGCTAAGGTTGAACAGTTAATTAGTACCATTCATGAAGTTGTCGGAAATGGTCATAAGATTTTGCTCTTTACGAGTTTTAAAACGGCTTTAAATATTGTTAAGAAGGCATTGGATGAGGATAATATTTCTAATTATGTTATTGCTGGTGATGTTCCAAGTCGTCAAAGACAAATGTTAGTTGATGCTTTTAATAAAGATGATACGAGTGTTTTTTTGATTATGTTAAAAAGTGGCGGTACTGGGCTTAATTTGACTAGTGCGGATGTGGTTATTCATTTGGATCTATGGTGGAATCCACAGGCTGAAAATCAAGCAACAGATCGGACGCACCGGATTGGGCAGACAAAAACTGTTGAGGTCATTAAACTTATTTGTCGGGGAACGATTGAAGAAAAGATTTTGGATTTACAACAGAAAAAGAAGTTACTGGCCGATAAGATGATTGATGATGATTTAGGCGATACGGCTTATTTCAAAAGCTTGTCTGAACAAGATATTCGTGATTTACTTACTTATGAAAATAAAGATTAAAAAAGCGACTGTAAAAGGTCGTTTTAATTTAACAAGTAAATACCGATGTTTAAAGGTAGCAAAGATTAACCAAATAAGATAAGGGTAAAGAAGGTAGGCTGATATTTTGTTTTGGTCTTTATAATTGCTTATTAGAAACCATGTAAAGCCGATGAGTAGTGTTATCCAGAAGATAGATAAGAGTCTTAGTTTTAGTAGGAAGAAGAGAATAGTCCAAGTGAGGTTTAAAAATAGTCCTACATAATATAAGATGATGGTTTCTCTGGTTTTATTTTCTTTACGATATAGATAGTAGGATAGGCCAATTAAAAAATAGAGGATTGTCCATACAATGGGAAAAGTGATTTTTGGAGGTGCTAAGGGTGGCAAGTTTAAGCTGGTATAGTCTATGGCGTCTTTTATAATAAAGGCTATGATTCCTCCTAAAATTAAGGGTAAAAAGATTCTTAAAATATTTAATATTTTGTCTTTCATAATAATCACTAGTATTAATATACCTCAAAACTAAGAAAATATGATAAACTAGTAGTAGGTGAGGAGTTTTATGGATAAAGATTCTTTTCAAAAGATAGTAGATGATCATTCTTTGGTGAGTGTAAATGATCGTTATTATTTAACACATAAACAAGTAAAAGTGTTAGAACAATTTAAAATTCCTTATCGGGACTTTAAAAGTGCAAAAGATTTGCTTTTCTATTTGAATTATTTTGATGATGAGGAGCTAGATGAGGTGGCTTTAGAGATTGCTTCATATAGTTATTACCAGGAGATGCAAAAGTGAAAGGACAGGGTAGTATGCGAAAGACTTTTGTAGAAATTGATTTAAAACAATTAGGAAAGAATGTAAAAGAGGTTATTAAAAGTTATCCGAATTATAAGTATGTGATTGGGGTTTTAAAATCTGATGCTTATGGTCATGGAGTAGAAGTTGTCAAGACGATGAAGGATAATGGTGTGAATTATGTGGCGGTTTCTTATTTTCATGAGGCTTTGAAGGTTAGGGAACTTGATGAAGACATTCCTATTTTATGTATGCAACCTATTGAACTTCAGAATGTAGAAGAGGCTTCTTTAAAACATATTACACTTACGGTGCATGATTTAAATTATTTGAAAGATTTGATGCAAGTTTCTTTAAACAGAAAGCTTTAAGATTCATTTGAAAATTGATTCAGGAATGAGTCGCTTGGGGTTTCAAGATAAGGAAAGTGTTGTTACGGCTAAAAAGTTAATTAGTGAAAGTCCTTATTTAGAGTTAGAAGGAATTTATACACATTTCGCGACGGTTGGCTTTTTTGATAAGCATTGGGATGATCAACTGGCCTCTTTTCAAGAGATTACGAGTTTAATAGATTTAGGAGAGATTCCGATTGTTCATTTGGCTTCTAGTACAATTATGCTTGCTCATTCAAAGATTTCTTTTGCTAATGGTGTTCGTTTAGGTATTTTGCTTTATGGGTATAATGTCTCTCCTTATTTTTCTAAAGATGGGGTTAAAAATAAATTGAGAGTTGTTCGTAATGACTTTTATCAGAAAAAGTATCGGATTAGTGATACGTATACGAATATTTCTTTGGCCGTCGCGCCAGCTTTTAGAATGTATACTTATATTTTACAAATCAAGACGATTGCTAAGGGTTCTTTTGTCGGCTATGGAGCAACTTATGAAGCAAAGAAAGAGATGAAAATTGCAATTTTACCGATTGGTTATGCAAATGGTATTGCTTCAAAGTATGTTTTGATTCATGGAAAAAGATATAATGTTGTTGGGGAGATTAGTATGAATATGATGATGATTGAGGTGGATGATGAGGTATCTTTGGATGATGTGGTTGTAGTTTTAGGAGATGAGATTACTTTAGGATTGATGAGTAGATGGAAAAATGCTGGTTTAGCTGAGAGTTTACTCGATATTGGTAATAGTAATGAACGGGTTTATGTTGAGGAAAAAAGGATGTGATTAGAATGGCTTCAGTGTATCGCTGGATGTTAAGAAAAGTTAAAGGGACAAATAAGAGTCGAACAAAGAAAATGATTGAAATTATGGCGTTAGAAAATAAGAAGCCAAAATGGGTTATAAAGTTAGATCTTTATAAAAATATACTAACACGTGGGGTTGGTTATACTGATTATTTTCGGGGAAATTACTTTAATTTGACTAAAAGAGAAAAAGATACGTTTGTGACAACGAAGAGTTTTTATCGATTGCTTTCGTATTTAAATGATGGAAAGTATGAGGTTGTTTTAAATGATAAGTTAATTTTTAATCGTGTTTTTGAGGAGTACTTGAAACGAGATTATTTGAATTTACGGACTGCTAGTGAGGAGGATTTTCAGCGTTTTCTTAAAGGCAAGAAAAGTTTTTTTGCTAAGGATCCGACTGGATATGGAGGACATGGTGTAAAAAAGATTTGGGTAAAGGATTATCCGGATTGGAAAGAATTGTTTTATGATTTAAAAGAAAAAAAGCAGTTTTTGGTGGAAGAAGAGATTAAGCAGTGTAAGGAAATTAATGAACTTAATCCGCATGTTGTGAGTTCGTTTCGGATTGTTACTTTATATAAGGATGGCAAAGTGTATATTATTGGCAATGCTTTGCGAATTAATCAGGATGATACTGATGTGATTGGTTGTACAAATGATTTATATTTTAGTTTAAATGAGGATGGAAAGATTGATAGTCATGTTATTGATGATTATGGGCATATTTATGAGTGTCATCCTCTTAGTGGTAAACGATTTGATGAGGTTATTATTCCAGGAGTTAAAGAGGCTTTTTTGATGTGTCAAGAGGCAGCTTTAAAAATTCCACAGATTCGATATATTGGGTGGGATATTGCTTTTACGGATAAAGGACCGGTGATGGTGGAAGGTAATGAATATCCGGGTTATGGTATTTTGCAATTTTATAAATTGAAAGATAAAAGAACGGGACATTTAAAGGATGTAAGTGATGTTTTAAAGGGTGAGATGAAGAAGATTAAGTTATAGGAAATTCATTTGTTAAAGAATGAATTTTTTTGTTGTGGTGTTCATATAGTTTCATAGGTGAATCACGCATGGAAATGAATGGACTAAAGTCTCAGGAAGTAGAAGTGCAAAGAAAGAAGTATGGTACAAATAGTATTACTGAAATGAAGCAAAAGAGTTTCTTGCGGTTGTTATTAGAATCTTTAGGAGATCCCATTATTAAAATTTTATTGGTTGCCTTAGCTATTAAGGTTGTGTTTTTGTTTCGTGATTTTGATTGGTTTGAAACTTTGGGTATTTTGATTGCAATTTTTTTGGCTTCTTTTATTTCTTCGATTAGTGAGTATGGAAGTGAGGAAGCATTTAAGAAGCTACAGGAGGAACAAGAAAGTATTAAGGTTAAGGTTAAAAGAGATGGTAAGGTTATTGAGATTAAGTTAGAGGATGTTGTTGTGGGAGATATTGTCATGCTTTCTTCTGGAGATGCGATTCCCGCGGATGGAACTTTGGTTTTTGGGCATTTGAGTGTGGATGAGTCAAGACTTAATGGGGAGACGAAAGAGTGTAAAAAAAGTGTTGGCAGTGAGGTTTTACGTGGGGCGGTTGTGTATGATGGTGAGGCTTTAATGAAAGTCAACAAGGTTGGTGATCAAACGGTTTATGGTAATCTTGCGAAAGAAGTTCAGGAAGAGGAACCAACTAGTCCTTTAAAGTTACGACTTCGAGGACTTGCGAAAACGATTAGTCGTATTGGATATGTCGGGGCTTTTTTGGTGACTTGTTCTTATTTATTTTCGGTTATTATTTTAGAGAACAATTTTGAGTGGGATGCGATTAAGGCAACGGTTACGGATTTTCATTTGATGGCAGATTATTTTATTTATGCTCTTACTTTATCGGTAACGATTATTGTTGTCGCGGTTCCAGAAGGTTTGCCGATGATGATTACTTTAGTGTTGTCTAGTAATATGAAAAGAATGCTTAAAAGTCATGTTTTAGTTCGTAAGTTAGTTGGTATTGAGACGACTGGTTCGATGAATATTTTGTTTACAGATAAGACGGGTACTCTTACTAAGGGGAAGCTTTCTGTTATGGAAATTCTTAGTGGGGAAGGTAATCACTTTAAAAGTGAAAAGGATTTAAAAAAGTATGGGAAATATTGTGATTCTATTTTGAAATGTATGGTCTTAAATAATCAAAGTTTTTATAGTGATGGAAAAGTTATTGGGGGAAATTCAACGGATCGGGCTTTACTCAGTTTTTTTTCACCTCAGAGTTTTTCTGTTGAAGTTGTTGGACGAAGTTTGTTTGATAGTGCTAAGAAGTACTCTAGTGTTACGGTTAGAGAAAATGGTGTCAAAAGAACTTTTATAAAAGGGGCTAGTGAGAAGTTGCTTCCTAAGTGTACGCGTTATTTAAGGCATAATGGAGAGGAAAAAGCGTTTTTAGAGCGCAAGAAGATTGAGACGGAGATACATTTACTTACTATGCAGGGATGTCGGGTTCTTACTTTAGCCATGAGTCATGGTGAAGAGATAGATTCCTTAACTTTTGTTGGGATTGTCGCGATTAAAGATGATTTGCGACCTGAAGCACGTGAGGGTGTTTCGTTGATTCAGGGAGCTGGCATACAAGTAGTTATGATTACGGGAGATGCAAAAGAGACAGCGACGGCTATTGCAAAGGAAGTAGGGATTTTAAAGGATGCTTCCGATATTGTTTTGACGAGTTCAGAATTAAATTCTTATTCGGATTATCAGCTTGAAGAGATGTTACCACGGATTAAGGTTATTGCGCGGGCTTTACCTCAAGATAAGAGTAAATTGGTTCGTCTCGCTTTAGAACGTGATTTGGTTGTAGGGATGACGGGAGATGGAGTTAATGATGCACCGGCTTTGAAAAAAGCTAATGTTGGGTTTGCTATGGGTAGTGGGACTGAGGTGGCAAAGCAGGCTAGTGATATTGTTATTTTAGATGATAATATTTTATCGATAAGTGAGGCTATTTTATATGGACGAACTATTTTTAAGAGTATTCGAAAGTTTATTATTTATCAGTTGACTTGTAATTTCTGTGCTCTTTTTCTCTCCATTATTGGACCTTTCATTGGGGTGAATACACCGATTACGATTATTCAAATGTTATGGATTAATATGATTATGGATACGTTTGCTGGTCTTGCTTTTTCTTATGAACCGGCTTTAAAAGAGACAATGAAGGAAGCGCCTAAACGCAAGGATGAGCCAATTATGAATAAGTATATGTATTCGGAGATTTTGTGGACTGGCCTTTATTCGGCATTGTTGTGTATTTTTTTCTTGAAGTCTCCTTGGGTTAGAACTTTGGTACGAACGGGAGAAGATTTTAAATATTTGATGACGGCCTATTTTGCTTTGTTTATTTTTATCGGTATTGGTAATGCTTTTAATTCGCGAACGCATCGTTTAAATATTTTTGCACATTTACGAAAGAATATTGTGTTTGTGATTACGATTTTGTTTATTGCTAGTGTCCAAATGATTTTAATTTATAAGGGTGGAGTAGTTTTTCGAACGTTTGGGCTAACTCCTTTTGAACTTACTTTTGTTTTGTTACTTGCTTTTACGGTTATACCAGTAGATTTTCTGCGAAAGATTATTTTAAAGAGAAAAGGAATTAAGTTGGGGGTATGATTTTCTTTTCTTTTTTTTGGTTTTATAGTAAAATGGTTTTAGATGAATAAAAGAATAAAAAGGTGATTTGAATGTTTGGCAAGATTGTTGATGTGAAGAAGAATACAGTGTATGTTGAGAATTTAGCAAAAAGTGTTATGAGTAATTTGAAGGGAATTCATGTTGTTTTTGAAAGTCAAAATACAAAGATTATTGGACAGATTATTGAAGTTCAGAGGGAAACGTTGGAGATTCTTTTGATTGGGGAGATTATTAATAATGTTTTTGTTAATGGTGTTTTTAAATTTCCAGATATGAATGCTGTTCCTAGAATTGTAACGGGTAATGAACTTATTACTTTTATTGGTTCTCAAGATATTCAAGATAAAAATCGATTGTTGATTGGAACGTCTACAACCTATAATAATTTTGTTGTTACAGCGGATATCAATGCTTTTTTTTCTAATCATTTTGCTATTATTGGTAATAGTGGTTCAGGAAAGAGTTGTGGAGTAGCTAGGTTGTTACAAAATGTTTTTTATAATAAAAAGAATTCACCTATTAATGCTCATATCGTTTTATTTGATGTATATGGAGAATATCATCAGGCTTTTTCCAATTTGGAAAGTATTCCAGGGATTCATGTCCGTAATTACCAAAATGATCCGAATGCTGAGGTTCAATCTATTTCTTTTCCAGCATATTTTTTAGATGCAGATGATCTAGCTATTTTACTTGATGTTGATGATTCTTTTTTGGTTCCTGTTTTAGAAAAGACTTTGCAGTATGTCAGTATTTTTAAGAGTGATGATCCTGTTTCTTTAGAGTATAAAAATAATATAATCGCGACGGCTTTACTTGATGTTTTGGCAAGTGGGAAGACGGCTAGTCAGATAAGAGATCAAGTTATTTCTATTTTAAATAAATATAATACGCCTCAGCTTAATGTGAATAGTGAGATTAAAGAGCCTGGTTATACAAGAACGGTACGGCAGTGTTTGAATATTGATGCTCAAGGTAAGATTAATGCGATTACACAGATTAATGATTTTTTAAGTCAATTTAAGAAGTTAAATTTGAATGATTATGCGTTAGTGCCTAATTTAGTTTATTCTTTGGAAGATGTTTATGACGCTTTGGAGTTTGCTTTACTTAGTGAAGGGGTTTATAATTCGGTATCGATGTATGAAAGGGCAATGTCTTTAAAAACGCATTTACATCAGATTATTACTGGTCCTTATGCGAAGTATTTTCGTTATAATGAAGTGATTAGTAAAAAGGAGTATGTTGAAGGATTATTTAAGCATGTGAATGGAGAAAATGTACAGATTGTTGATATTAGTTTGAATCATATGGAAGATCGCTTTGCTAAAGTTATGACTAAGTTATATTCTAAATTGTTTTTTAATTATGCGACGACTTTACAACCAAGAGGTTCTTTTCCTATTAATATTATTTTAGAGGAAGCGCATCGTTATGTTAATAATGACAGGGATTTAGAAGTTTTAGGGTACAATATTTTTGATCGAATTACGAAAGAGGGAAGAAAATACGGTGTGTTAATGGGATTTATTACGCAGCGACCCATGGAGTTATCGACAACGTCTTTGTCTCAGTGTTCAAATTTTTTGGTTTTTCAAATTTTTCATCCTTCAGATTATCAAATTATTGAGTCTATTACGTCAAGTGTGACTTCTGATGAGTTGGAACGTTTGAAGACGTTGCGAAAGGGGATGTGCTTAGTGTTTGGTAATGCTTTTCATATTCCGATTGTAGCTAAACTAGAAATGCCTAATCCTCCGCCTTCTAGTAGTAATATTCAGATTTCTGAAAAATGGTTTTAAAAAAGAACATCAAGTTTTAAGATGTTCTTTTAATATTCATAGAAAGTATAAGGGTTGGAAGAAGTTCCATCGCCACTTTTATAGATTAAGTCACTTGGTATGGCAAGAACCATTCTTAGCGCTTTTTTCGCATTAGCTGATTCTAAGTTTAGGATACCGCTTTGGTTTGATGCATAGACTTCATAAGTGTTTTCGTTTGTTCCATTCATTAGCCACCAGCGGTTGGTTGTACTTGCTAGATAATTGTAGTTTGAACAGTTTCTAGATGCACTGTTTATACATCTTTGATCAATGGAAGCATTCATATAATCATAGACACTTAATAAGGAAATAGGTGTTTGTAAGATACTTGTGCATTCAATTGCGCCACTTTTATCAATGTCTCCTTCACTTCTAGTATGGGTGCAAGCGTCCATGGTTAGTAAATATTTGTGATAGTTTTTAAGATCATTATTATAAATGTCCATTAATGAGGAATAGATACGGCTTGTTTCAAAAGTGTTATAGCCACGGTTAGAACTAATACTTTCGTTATAACGATCGTCGTATACATAGGTCATTTTGTTGTTTAAGGTGTCGGCTAAAATAAAGTATATTTTTTCGGTATCAAATTTGATGATGCGCCATGAATAGCCCATAAAGTTGAGATAATTATTTACATATTCACCACGATAGGTGTAGTGATTATTGATGTCATATAAACCACTGTCTGTCTCGTTATCTACGATCGTTTCATTTTCTAAGATGTGATCTGTTAAGCTTGATGTTGTGTAACTGTTGCAAGATAGTTTGGGAATAATATAGTAGTTGTCTTCGTTCCAGTTTATTTTTATTTCTGCTGAACAGGTGTTATCTTTACTTATTTTAGAAAGATCTTTTAGATATTTTCCTTCCACTAATGAGGATGTATCTACAATGCTTTGGGGATTTGCCATCGTTGGCAATATTTCAGGATGATCATCGATATATTCTTCAGTGGTTTTAACAAGTAATTGTTCTAATGAAGTATAGTCATATTTTTTGAAGACATTAACTAGAACGATAATAATTATAATAATGATTATTAATGCTAAAAAGGCAGCTAAGCCAATTATGATTTGTTTTTTATAGTTTGTCCATAATTCGTTTATTTTACTCATATCACATTCTCCTTAGGGAATTTATATTATTGATTTAATTATATCTCATAATTTTTTATATGTCCAAATTTTTTCGTTTTACTTGTAAAGAAGGCAAAAAAAGAAAGCACTGATGGCTTTCTAATTTTATCTATTGTAGTATTCAACAATAAGTGCTTCATTAATTTCTTGATTTAATTCACTTCTGTCTGGACGTCTTACATAAGTTCCTGAAAGTTTGTTTTTATCAAATTCTACAAATGCTTTTGTGTTGTTTACTGTTTCTAAGCTAGCTAAAATAGCTGGATGATTTGTAGATTGTTCTTTAACAGCGATTACATCGCCAACTTTACAAGTGTAAGATGGAATATCTACTTTTTTACCATTTACAGTAATATGACCATGGTTTACTAATTGTCTAGCACCACGACGAGTTGTTGCAAGTCCCATACGGTATACTAAGTTGTCTAAACGGCTTTCTAGTAAGAATAATAAGTTTTCACCAGTGATGCCTTTCATTTTAGACGCACGTTCAAATATTTTGTGGAATTGTTTTTCATTTAATCCATACATAATACGAACTTTTTGTTTTTCTTGTAACTGAATACCATATTCACTTAATTTTTTACGTCTGTCTGTTCCATGTGCTCCAGGAGCATAAGGACGACGTGCTAATTCACGGCCATTTTCTAAAGTAGAAAAGTTTAGGCGACGTGATTTTTTGTATTGAGGTCCTGTATATCTTGCCATCTTTTTTCCTCCTTTCTTTTTCTTCTTAAAAGTTAATTGAGCAATCTTTTATAGGGAGTAGTTACAAACACTTTCTAATGGCAGATTATACTCGTGAATATTCTTTAACTACACATTATAAAAGGTTAGACTCGCTGCCAACTTCTAAGCGATTTAAATTATACTAAATTATTCTAGTAGTGTCAATAAAATCTCGTGTTTACAGCACAAATCTTAATTCTCAAAGTAAATGCAGGTTTATGATAAAGTTGCATTTTGACTTTTAAAGGTTAAACTCTGGAATGCATGGATGATTTTAGATGTTTTATTAACTTAATAAATGTAAGTGTATTTTTAATCAGATGATTTTAAACAAAAGTCTAAAAAATCATTTAAGTTAGTGTTTTTTTGCTTTTTTAAAGCATTAAGTAGTTCTTTAATCTGAATTTCATCAGATTTTTCATATTTTGGATCTGTTGGAAATATTTTAATATATTCTTTTTTTCTTTTATTTCCATTTTTTTTAAATGGGATGTTGGCCATTTCTAATACCGATTCAAGTTCTGGAGAATTATATATAGGTACTATATGATTATATGCCCAATGATCTTCAAACATCTTCTTACTAATAAAATCTCTTTTTTGATTTTCGTTGCAATCATCAGTATCCATAATTATAAATATTTTGAAATCCTCATCTATAGATTTTCCATCATTAATTAATTTTATATCTTCATATGTTTTAATAAAATTTTTGAATGACTTAAAAATTTTATTGTTAAGTGTAATTTTTAAACTAGTTATTTGAATAGCTTTTTCACCATTTTTATCGCTATATATTTCCATTTTTAATCTAAGTTTATTTTTTATATATTGGCATATTTGTTTTTCTGATTTTCCGTGAACAATTACAACAGCTTTTGTATAATTTAATTGTTTCATTAATTATTTATCCTTTTTATTTTAGATTTTCGATTAGTTCCTCAAAATCTATATCTGTAAACATAGGAATTCCACCGTATGCTCCATTAAGATATTTTTTTCTCGGACTATTATTTTTATGAATTCTTCCTTCAAAGTCAGTTATTGCAATTAGTTCTTTTTCGGCTTTACTATTAGCATTGAAAATATAAATGCTTTCAGGTGGTATTGATGAATCTATTAGTGTTGTATTGTGTGTAGTAATAATTAGTTGTCCTTTAATATATCTTGAAATACATTCTAGTAAATTTTTAACTAATAGATCGTGTATTCCTGTATCCAACTCATCAATTATTACTGTTTGACCTTCGCATGCAGATATTATGTATGGCACTAGGGCTAAAATATTTTGAGTTCCTGTGGATTCGATAGAAAAGCTTATATCAATTATTTTATCGTATATCATCTTTTTAATAAAAAGTTTATATTTTATATAATTATCTTCAATGGTTCTTTTGTAGTAAACATTTTTTATGTCAGAATACAAAGTAGTAAATATTTCATTGATTAAATATTCATTTTTATCAAGTTCTTTTTCATATTTTACGGATATTTTGCCTTCTTCTAAATCATCCATTAAATTGTGTTGAGTGCCTATGATACCGAATTCACTGTGATTACCACCTTTGATTTTTGTGCACATCATTTTCAAATATATTAATATGTCATACAAATTTTTTGATATTTTTTTATTTATATATCCTCTTTTTTTGTCTTCGATTTCATATGACAATATAGAAAGAAAAGAATGCTTTCCCCAATATTTATCGATTAATTCACGAAAATCGTTATAATAATTTTTATCAGTAAAAATGTTTGTGTTAATTTTAATGTTATTTTTATTTATATTGAAAAAATACGTTTGATTTTTATTAATAACATATTCTAGTTTTTCAGAAATAATTTCTTCGTTATTCATTTCAATACGATACACGCCATTTTTCTTGTTGTAAACAAAGCCGTATTCCATTACCATGTTATCATTTGAATCAATAGTTTTGCATTCATTTATAATCATTTTAATGTCTTTAAATCTGTCTTTTATATGTTTTTCAATGAAATCCTTATATTGATCTGGTTTGTTTTCAGCTTTTTCAATTATTTTTTTTAGCATTTCAAGGGAAGACATGGTTCTCATTGTTTCGTTAAGTGTGTAAAATGAATTTGCAAAATTAGATTTTCCTATTCCATTTTCACCATAAATAATTACTAGATTTTTAGGTTTTGTTTTTGTTTTCATAAAGTCAACATTTAGGTTAACGAGTGACTTATAATTAGCTAGTTTTACATATCTTATCATAATTATCATCCTTTCAATGATATTATATCATTAAATTAATTAAATAATACTATTTTTAATGTGTAAATTTCTTTTTTTGTTATATTTTATACCCTTTTTTAAAAAAATCAATACTTTTTTGTAGTAAAATAACAATTTTTTGGTATTGCAAAAAGTAAGAATAAATATTTAGACGCCAAAAAGATGTCAAAAATGGGTGATTGTGCACTTTAAAAGAGTGTTTTGTTTTATAATATTGGTGAGTGGTGATTTTTTTGATTCCGAGTGAAGTGAAAAATGTTTTAATTCAAATTGAGAGTAATGGTTTTGAAGCCTATTTAGTAGGTGGTTTTGTACGTGATTTTATATTAAAGCGAGGAACAAACGATTTTGATATTGCTACGAATGCTTTACCTAAGGATTTAATTAAAATATTTGGACCATCAAAGCGGGAGGTTCAGTATGGGTCGTATCATTTGAAAATTGATAATTATACGATTGATATTACCACTTATCGTAAGGAATCTTTGTATGAGAAAGGTAAGCCTGTATCTATTGTTTATTCTTCTAATATGATTATGGATGCTGAACGTCGTGATTTTACTATGAATGCTATGTATATGAATAAGAATGAAGAAATTATAGATTTATATGATGGTATGAAAGATTTAAAAAGAAAGAAGATTGTGATGATAGGCAATCCTTCGGTACGTTTGAGAGAGGATCCTATTCGGATTTTAAGAGCAGTTCGTTTTGCTACTTCTTATGGGTTTAAGTTAGATACGAGTTTAATGAATGCGATTAAAAAAGAAAAGAAACATTTGGATGAAGTTCCTTTGCCTAAAATAAAAAAAGAGTTAGATGCTATTTTACTTGCAGGTGGATTTAATCTTTTGAAGCAATTAAATTTATTAAATGAATTGGGTATTTTGAATAAAAAAATTGTTTATGTTGAGGATTTAGCAGGGTTATGGGCCCAGATAAAAACTACTAAAAATTATCCTCAAGAAAAAACACTTAAAATGCGTCAAAAAAATATTGAGAAGCAATTAAATTGTGGTACAATTAGTATGCTTAATCTTTATCATTTTGGATTTTATGAAACGCGTATTGCAGCAATGATTTTACATTTTCCAATAAAACGATTAGAAAAAATGGAAAAGAATTTAGTGATTCATAGTCGAAAGGATATTGTTTTGACACCTTTAGAAATTGCTGAAGTTAGTCATTTGAAAGGGAAAGATTTAGGATTATTAATAGATGAAATTGAAGAGATGATTCTTTTAAAGAAACTTCCTAATGAAAAAGAGGGTATTCAAAAATATATAATGGAAAGGTGATGTTGTATGCCAAATATAGAGTTTTTAACTGAGAAGCGTTTTACGTTATCTAAGCATTTAATTGAAGTGGCTGTGAAGAATCATCTTTCTTTAATAGAGTTTTTATTGCTTGTTTATTTTGAGGATACGGAGGATAAGACTTTTAATGTAACACGTATTTGTAAAGTTCTTTCTTTGAATGAACAGGATGTTTTAGAGGCTTTTAATCATTTGCTTACAATGAATTTGATTCAGGTTGAGGCTTGTAAGGATGAAGCTAATAAGTGTTGTGAGGTGATTAGTTTAAATCCAATGTATCAAAGTATTTTTGAAAGAGAAGTAAAGAAGGTCGCGGAAAAAAAGAAGGAAAGTATTTTTGATACTTTTCAAAGTGAACTTGGACGTAGTATTTCTCCTATGGAATATGAGATTATTAATGCTTGGTTAGAAAAAGGATTTTCTGAAGAGTTAGTAATTGGGGCTTTAAAGGAAGCTGTATATAATGGGGTAAGTAGTTTACGTTATATTGATAAAATTTTGTATGAATGGCAAAAGAAGGGATATCATAATTTAACTGAGGTTAATAATGGCTTAACAAATCGAAAGGAAAAGCAAAAAAGTTTAGAACTTTTTGATTATAATTGGTTGGAAGATGAAGGATATTAATGTTTTACTTGATTATTTAGATGAGCTTTATCCCGATGCTCGTTGTGAGCTCTTATATCATAAAGATTATGAGCTTTTGATTGCAACGGTTTTGTCAGCTCAATGTACGGATAAACGTGTTAATATGATTACAAAAATTTTATGGGAAAAGTATGATATTTTTTCACTTGCTAAAGCAAATATAAGTGATGTAGAAGAAATTATAAGACCTTTGGGGTCTTTTACGAAAAAGGCTTATTATATCGTGTGTATTGCCCAAAGACTTGTGAAAGATTATGATGGGTGTGTACCTAATGATCGAGTCTACTTAGAAAGTTTGCCTGGAGTAGGGCGAAAGACTTGTAATGTGGTTTTATCTAATCTTTTTGATGTGCCTGCTATTGCAGTAGATACTCATGTTGAGCGAGTTTCTAAACGTCTTTCTTTGGCTTTTAAAAATGATTCGGTTCAGGTAGTGGAGAAAAAACTTATGAAAAAATTTCCTAAAGAAAAGTGGAGTAAGTTACATCATCAATTAGTTTTGTTTGGAAGATATCAATGTAAGGCCATTAATCCTTCTTGTGACGGATGTAAGTTAAAAGAATTTTGTAAGTATTATAAATAAGATTGTACTGAAAATATGGTACAGTTTTTTTTATTTTATGTAGAATTCTACATAATTTATTGCAAAAAAAAGTAACCTTTTTGAGGTTACTCATTTGGACAAGTTTCACTGACGGTAACTTTGCCATTTACTTTGATTGTTTCATTTTCATAAGTAATGGTGTAGGTAATATCCTTTTCACCAGCTGTTTTTGTGTCCACTGCAGAAGCTACGATTGTGGTCTCATCTGTAACATCTTCACCATCTAGGGTAACTGTTACAGCGTTTTTAGCATTTACAGTACCATTTAGAGGAACACAGATCTTTTTAGCTTGTGCTTTTAGGCTAGAGGTACTAGTTCCAGAATCAACACTGGCTTTGATTGATATACCATTTGATTCGTTTGTTTTAAAGATACTATAAGCACTTTTAATTACAAATTCATAATCACCGCTTGTTGATGCTGTGTATGTATAGGTATTATTTTCAGTCCATCCTAAGCTTGTTAAGTTACCATTTTTATCTTTTAAATATACTTGATAGCCAAATTTTCCGATGTATGAGTTATTGTAGTTTTCGTAGATACGCATGTATTCGGTTTCAAATAGGTTATAACTGAAACTGTAATTTGATTTGTATGTTTTAAAGTGATTTGCAAATTCTGTTTTAACGGCATCTAGATTTAAAGCGTCTGGTGTATCGGCATCATCCCAAGTAAGAGTAATTTTGTTTTCACTTACAGTTGCCTTACCATTACTTGCATCACCTAGTTTAGCAAATCTGGTTGATGTTTCGCTAGGTTCTGTTCCTGATTTGAATAGAGCAGAGTATTTCATGTTATCTGGTGTATATTCACTTGCTCGTTTTGTTGGTAAGGTTTGAGCTTCTACGGTTACAGAAACAACTGTATCTGGTTGGTTGAATTTTGTTGTATTGGTTAATAAGTTATTTGCTAAGTAAGCACTTATTTTTTGACGGATCGCTGTTCCAGTACTTGAAGTTAAGTAGTGATTTGCATCCATGTCTTTTTGGTCATATCCGACCCAAGTTGAAATAGAGTAATCGGTGTTGTAAGTATTTACCCAGTGATCTGGTGTTGCTGAGGTTGGAATACCTTTTTGGGCTGCATCTTCAGCATCAATATTTGATGTTCCTGATTTAGAAGCGATGCTTCTTCTGAGGTTGTAATTTATTGGACCACCAACACCTTCGCTGGTTGCTTGAAGTAATACATCAGTAATCATATACGCTGTTTCGGCACTCATAGCTCTTGTTTTTTCATATTTGTATTCTTGAGTTTCTTCTGTTTCAATATTTGTGACTGAAGTAAATGAATAAGGTTCGATGTAATATCCTTCACGGGCAAAGGCAGCGTAGGCAGCTGAACTTTCCAATGGGGTTAATCCGTAGGTGAATCCACCAACACTCATTGCTTCGTATGGTAATTCTTCGCCATAAGTGGAGTTATCTATACCTAAGTTATCTAAGAATTCTTTAATATTTTCTTTTGAATTTTGATGGAATGCTTCTAAGGCAGTGATGTTTCTTGAAGAGGATAGAGCATCTTTTAAAGTCATCACGCCATAGTAGCCCATATCCCAGTTGTTAATGTAGGTACCATTATTATATCCGTATTTAAAGTCTATAAACATTTGACCTGTGGAAGCATTGTTGTATTCGATAAGTGGACCATAATCAACGAGTGGTTTTGCTGTTGAACCAGGTTGTCTTCTGAAGTCCGTACTAGAAGCACGATTGTCTCCTTGTGCTACGTATTTTCTTCCTGGACCTAATCCTTTTATAGAACCATCACTTATTGATGTAATTGCAATTCCAACTTGGAGAAGTTCGTCTCTAAATTCTGTTGCGGCTCCATTTTGAACAGCATTGATTTGATCTTGAATATTTTTATCAAAAGTAGTTCGAACACGGTAACTTCCACTGTAAATATCAATACCTAAACGACTTTCAATTTCGTCTCTAACGTAGTCTACTAGAACTTGGTATTCAAAAGTAGAAGTTGATGTATCTTGTTCTTTGACAAGTGTACTTACATGAATACTTTGGGCATCTAGCATTTCTTGTTCTGTGATATAGCCGTGACGGTACATAAGACTTAAAACGGTATTCTTACGGTCATTAGATGCTTCTGGGAAATTGTATGGGTTATAAGAATATGGCGCGTTGTACATACCTACAATCATCGCGGCTTCTGGTAGGGTTAGATCACTTACTGATTTACCAAAGAAGTACTGACTTGCTTGTTCAACACCTTCAATTGTTTCATAGTTTGAACCACCACCACCAAAGTAACCGGTATTAAAATACATTTCGAGAATTTGTTCTTTGGTATAGTTCTTTTCGATTTTGAAAACGGCCATGTAGATATCGGTGAATTTACGAATGATTCCTTCGATACCACTGGATTCAGTGCTGGTAAAATAGTTTTTAGCAAGTTGCATGGTAATGGTTGAGGCACCACCAGCTCCAGATTGACCTAAAAATTGACCTAAACTAGCTTTTAAGAATCGGGCTGCATCAAAACCTTGATGTTGAAAGAATCTTGAGTCTTCGGTAGCAACTAAGGCATCTACTAGTACTTGAGGAAAATCTTCGTAGTTTTTGTTAACACGGTTTACACTACCGAGTCTGGTCATTTCGGTTCCATCGCTCCATTCAACGACTGTTGCTTCTTTGAAGTACAGATTTTCTTGAGTGAACTCTGGAGCAGTGAAAACAATGTATAAGCTAAATGCAATAACTACTGTCGCTACCATGATTCCAATCGTAATAAGTACCATTAGAATAATGCTACCAATATGTCTGTCTTTTTTTTCTTTTGTTTTCTTCTTTTTCTTTGCCTTTTTTTCTTCAGCTATGCTGTCTTTAATTTTTTTGACACTTTTTAATTTTAATTTTTTCTTTGCCATATCACGCTTCTCCTTTTAAATAAATTTCATCGACAATCTTTAGATAATCTAAAGAAGGATTAAAACTTTCTTTTATCATTTTACCATATTTTTGTAAATATTCATATGGTATACTTTTGCGAGTATTGTTTTCAATAAAATTTATAAAGTCTGTTCCTTTTAATAAGTAAACTAGGTTGTTCATTTTTATTAGAATAAAACAAATGCCACCATGTTCGATAACTTTTTTGATGTATTTTATTTGATGTTCATGAAAATTTGCTAATGGAAATGCTGTTTTATTTTGAGTTTCTTTTGCTTCAAATTCAATATATTTTCCTTTATAAAGTCCATTGTAATCTAAGGTTGATGGTGCTTTGAAGTATCCGTTTTTAATGATTCGACCATGTTCGGTGTAGACGGCCTCACTAATACCAATAGGTGTTGGCTTTTTATAGATTAAAGCTAGGTCTTTTTCTACATAGTAGTCGTTGGTTTCATTGATTAGATGTTCTAAGTTCATTCCACGATTACTATAGTTTATGGTTTTTACTGTTGCTTTTTTTATTTTGTTTGGATATTCCATAAATCACACCTCTTTCATTATACTATATTTTTCTTTTTTTGAAAATACTCGGTAAAATCATTGACAGATATTGTCGAATTTCTTTTCTTTTTTCTGAAAAAATGTACAATCTTTTTAGAAGGAGAGGAAATTATAATTATGTCTTGTGATACTTTATTAAATAAAATGCTTGAGGAGTTAGATACTTTGGATGTTCAAATTGCAATGTTGGCTTTACAAAAGTCTTTATTTTGTAGTAAACTGTAATTCGCAGGTGGAGGTTAATTTATGAAACATTTTACAATTATTGCGCATCGTGGGTCGAATCAACCTGAAATAGAACAGTATTATACATTACAAAAGTTTTGGCCCGAAGATCTTTGTGAGGACATTTTCGTATGTTCAAGTATAAAGGAGTGTCAGGCCAGAGCTTATAAAGCTACGTTTTTTAGCGATTTTTTGGTTTGTTTTGGTACTCGGCAATGTTTGGATGCTGTGTTAAGGGGTGTATGCTATGGTAGTAAGGATCTTCCAGTTTTTTATGTGCCTACTGTTACAGAGACGCGTATTGATGATATGAGAAGCTTTGTTAGTGATCTTAAACAGTCAGAATCTGAAAAATGGGATTTTTATCGTTTCAATCGGGATTTTTTTTATCGTTCAGCTGGTAGTGGATTAGTTAATTCAGTGATAGGAAAAAAAATCGGACATGATTTTGTTTTGCCTGAGAGTGTGATTATGCGTTTGCGGGTAGATGGTCAAGTGATTGTTGGAAAGTATCCTGGTATTCTTTTTTGTCCTTTTGAAAAGCAGCTTTGTACTGTTTATTTATTTAATTCTTTAAATAAGGCTAAGATGCTTCGAGAGTTACTTGAAATGGAAAAAGGAAAAAGAATTTTGGAAGAGCTTTCTTTTGTGGAAAAACATACGGGTTCTTCGATTTCTTTTAGTGTAGGTAGTGAGATGCATTCTAAACCTGTTTTATTAGATTCTTTTTATCCGACACAAGCAACTGACTCTCCTTCTCAAGTAGGATATGCTAGGACTTTGCATGTTATAAAGAAGTAGCTTTTAGACAAAAAATGGCAGTTTAAAATTACTTGATGTAATTGACAAGGGGTCATTCTGTTGATAAAATTATGGTGAGGAAGTGAGCAGAATGAATGATAAAATCGTTTTGAGTCCAGAAGCAATTTATGAGAAGGAATTTAAGATTGATGCTCGTGGATATCGCCCTCAAGAAGTGGATAATTTTTTAGATATTATTATTAAAGATTATTCTGAATTTATAAGAATTGTAAGGGGATATGAAAAGGAATATCAAAAGCTTAGAGAGGAAAATGCTAGTCTAAAGCAACAGATTAGACAGTTGGAAACTGAGCTTGAGAGTCAAGAATCTTCAAGTAGTGATTCTGGAGTTAGCAATGTTGATTTGTTACGGAGAATTAGTCAACTTGAAAAGTTTGTTTATGGAAAATATAATAATAACTAGACAAATGCTGCATATATACTATGTAGAGGAAAGTCCTTGCTCACACAGCCTGAGATGGTTGTAGTGTTTGCGCTTAGGGAAAAAATAACCTAAGGTAGAGTAAATCTCTAACGGCTTCGAGGAAACCTTAAATGGTTTTAGTAGATATAAAAGTGCCAAAGTGACGAAGAAAAGGGAAACCTTGGAAGTGGAACGTGGTAAACCCCGCAAGTGAGAAACCCAAATTATGGTAGGGGAGCTGCTCTTAAGAAATGAATGATAGAGCAGACCAGTGATGGTAGATAAATATTTGTCGCGTCTAAGACGTACAGAACAAGGCTTATAAGTTATTATTTTTTTATTTTAAAGGAGTGAGTAGCTTTGTTTGAAATTGGTCAAACGTTAAAAGAAGCTAGAGTGTCTTCGGGGGTTAGTTTAGCTGAAGCTTCGAAAGATTTGAATATTAAAGAGGTTATTTTAGAGAATATTGAGGAAGGTAGTATGGGATGCTTTAAGGATATTTATGAATTAAAGGATTACATTGCTAGTTATGCTAAATATTTAGGACTTAATGTAACTGCTTTAATTGATGATTTTAATGAGTATTTGTTTGAATACACTTCTAAGATTCCTTTGAAAGAGATTGAGAAAAAAGTTGAAGAGCAAAATAAAGAAAAAACAACTGAAAAAGTTGTTTCTCCATATACAAGACCTATGCGCAAGTATCCGACAAAATATTATGTTCTTATCTATAGTATTCTTATCTTGCTTGCAATTGTAGTTGTTGTTTGGAGTGTGCGCCAGATTTCAGTGTCGAGTGTTACGACTAGTGTTTTTGAACATGTGAATTAAGTTAGGAGTATGTTGATGAATTTAGCAAATAAGCTTACGTTGAGCAGAATTGTTCTTGCTGTGATTATTTTAGTTTTATTACTTTTTCCTTGGCAAGATTTAGGGATTACTTTCTCAACTTTTATGGTTATGGGTAAAGTAGTTGTGGATACGAAATATTTGATTGCTGGCTTTTTGTTTGTTATTGCAGCAGTTACAGATTATTTAGATGGTCAAATTGCTCGTAAGGAAAAAAAGGTTTCAGATTTTGGGGCAATTATGGATGCGATTGCGGATAAAATTTTAGTTAATGGTGTTTTGATTGTTTTAGCCTATCAAGGTTTTATTAGTATTGTTGTACCTGTTATTATTGTGACTAGAGATATTTGTATTGATGCTTTAAGAGTAGGTGCTGCGAGTAAGAAAGTTATTATTAAAGCAAATAAGTGGGGTAAAATAAAAACAATCTTTATGCTTGTGGGCGTATCTTTATTATTGTTCTATAATTTACCTTTTGAAATATGGGGTATATATATGGCTGAAATATTAATTGATATCGCGACTGTGCTTTCAGTGGCTTCGGCTATTATTTATTATTTAGAATGGAAAGAAAAAATATTGGATTGGAAATTCTGATATTTTTTTATTTTGGTGTTGTTTTTGATGCTAACTCTCAAAATTGGCTTAGCTAAATTTCAAAATTAGCACGAAAATACTATCCAAAACAAATGTTCGATTTGTTGTTGACAAGATGATTAAATTGGGGTACAATTAAATCAGAAAGTGAGATTTATGTTTATGAAAACAACAAAAGATGTTAAAGATAAAGATAAGGCCTTAGAACAAGTTTTGGCTGATATAGAAAAACAGTTTGGTAAAGGAGCTATTATGAAGCTTGGAGCTAAAGAACATATGGAGATTGATGTTACTTCTAGTGGGTCTTTAGCACTTGATATTGCTTTGGGTGTTGGTGGTTATCCTAAAGGAAGAATTATTGAAATTTATGGTCCTGAATCTTCTGGTAAAACAACTTTTGCTCTTCAGGCTATTGCTGAAGTTCAAAAAGAAGGAGGAAGAGCAGCATTTATTGATGCTGAGCATGCTTTAGATCCAGTTTATGCAAAAAATTTGGGTGTTGATATTAATGAACTTTTGTTATCTCAACCCGATACTGGAGAACAAGCTTTGGAAATTTGTGAGGCTTTAGTGCGCAGTGAGGCTGTAAATATTATTGTTGTTGACTCTGTTGCTGCTTTAGTTCCTAGAGCTGAAATTGAAGGGGATATGGGAGATTCTCATGTTGGCTTACAAGCAAGATTGATGAGTCAAGCTTTAAGAAAGTTATCTGGTACTATTAATAAGACGAAGACTACGGCTATTTTTATTAATCAGTTGCGTGAGAAGGTTGGGGTTATGTTTGGTAATCCTGAGACGACTCCGGGAGGAAGGGCTTTAAAATTTTATGCGACTATTCGTCTTGATGTTCGTAGAGGAGAACAAATTAAAGTTGGAGATCAAATTTTAGGAAATAAGACAAATATTAAAGTAGTTAAAAATAAGGTAGCTCCACCATTTAAGACAGCAACTGTTGATATTATGTATGGCGAAGGTGTGTCTCGAGAAGGTGAAGTTATTGATATTGCATCTGATTTAAATATTTTAGATAAATCTGGAGCTTGGTATGCTTATAAAGGCGAGAAGATTGGTCAAGGTAAGGAAAATGTTAAGGCTACCTTAAGAGAAAATAAAGCTTTGATGAAAGAGATTGAAAATCAAGTACGTAAACATTATGGTTTTAAAGTGGAAGAGGAAGAGAAGGTAAAAGATGAATAGAGCTTAACTTTACAAACATTAGCTGTCAAAAAAATGTAAATTGACAACGGGGGGGGGGTATTCATGTATAATCATCATAGGAGGCTATGGTGATTTTTATATGAAGTTAGAAAAGTTTAAAGAAAGAGATAATAAGAAGGTTGGAATCCTAATCTTTACAGTTTGTTGTATCCTGTTAATTACAGGAGTATATCTTTATAGTAGTTTTGCTATATATGAACAAGATCAAAACTTTAATGTTATTAATGGAACAGTTGAAGATCCAGGAGATTTATATTTTGCCTTTTATGTAGATGATGTCATAAGTAAGACGATGCCCTCAAAAGATAGTGGCTATGTATTAGATACAGAAAAATCTAGTTGTACGAATGGAGCAACACCATTATTAAATATGGATGATTGGAGTCTAGAGGTTCAGAATTTAACAACGACACATACAAAGTGTACTTTGTATTTTAAAGAGAGTACACCTTATGATGAGTGTGTCAGTAAGTATGGTGCTGATTCCATTCAATGTAGTATTATTGCAGATGTAGATACTGAAGGTTGTCCAACTGTAAATGACGATGGAATGATTCAAGTAACAGGTGAAGAAAGCGAGAATGGCTACTTATGTAGTGCCCCAGACGATTATGGGACAAGTTATTACTATCGTGGTAATGTTACTAATAACTATGTTAAATTTGGTGATTATTATTGGCGAATCATCCGTATCAATGGCGATGGTTCTATAAGAATCATCTATGATGGAACAAGTGCCCACGCTAATGGTGAGTCTAGTGAAGATCGTCAAGTTGGAACAAGTGCCTATAATTTTTATTATGATAATAATGCGTATGTAGGTTATATGTATGGAACATTAGGTGCTAGCACCTATGAAGATACCCATGCCAATACGAATGCTAGTACCATTAAAACCTATTTAGATAATTGGTATAAAACAAATATTGAAGATAAAGGCTTATCAAGTTATATCAGTGATACCTTATTTTGTAATGATCGAAGTGTTTTTAGTGGAACGGGAATAGGAACTGATACGACCTATTATAGATGGTACAGCTCAAGGGATGTGTATCTTACATGTTCAAACCAAAATGATCGATTTACTGTAGATGATGAAGTCACAGGCAATGGCGATTTAAGTTATCCGATCGGACTTGTTACAACAGATGAATCTTATGTTGCTGGTGCTAATATACATGATAATACAAATTATTATTTGTATACTGGTAATAGTTATTTTACTATGACTCCAAATAGTTATAGCGGGACTGCATATATGATGCTTATAAATTCCCAAGGAGACTCAGGGGGTATTGGAATAATTGGACAATCAAGAGGTGTGAAACCAGTGGTTAATATTAAAGGCGGTGCTCTTTCAAGTGGTGATGGGACTGCTTCTAATCCTTATCGGTTATCGGGGAATTGATATTATCAGTCGAATTATAAGAGTTTAGCTTAATTGCTAGACTTTTTTTGATTTTACGACCGATAATATATGATAAAATTGTAGTACGGATGGTAATGTCCGTGCTTTTTCTTTTAGGTGATTAACTCTTGTAAAATAGGGAAATCTCTTATATAATTGGGGTATAGATTTTAATAGTATTTTTATTAATTTTCTATAAATAATAGTGAGGAGAATGTTATGGAACCAAATTTTTGGTCCATCTTACTCATATTAGTTGGTATCGTTTTTGGTATAGGTTTTACGATGCTATTCTTTTATTTTAAAGGTAATAGTATATCAAAACAAGCTAGTAAATTAATTGAAGACGCGAGAAAGGAAGCTGAAAAGCAGAAAAGGGATCGTCTTTTAGAGATTAAGGAGGAAGGATATCGTTTAAAACAAGAAGCGGATAGAGCAATCAAAGAGAAAAAAGAAGAGTTAAATGCGAATGAAAATCGATTATTACAACGAGAAAATAGCTTGGATAAACGAGATGAGATTCTTCAAAAAAGAGAGTTGTCCTTGGATGAAAAGGAACAAAATTTATTAGTGAAACAAAAAGAAATACAAGCTAAAGATGAAAAGATGGATGAGTTATTGAAGGAAGAGATGGTGCGTTTAGAAAGTATTGCTAAGTTTAGTAAAGAAAAAGCGCATGATCTTATCATGAAACGTTGTGAAGAGGAGATGGCTAGAGAAATCGCTGATTTTGTTAAAGAAAAAGAACGTGAGGCTAGGTTGAATGCTGCTGAAAAAGCAAAGGGCATTATTATTGAGAGTATGCAACGTTATTCTGAGGATGTGGCAACGGAACAGACTGTTAGTACGATTAGTTTGCCAAATGATGATATGAAGGGCCGTTTGATTGGGCGTGAAGGAAGAAATATACGAACTATTGAAGCGGTTACTGGGGTGGATTTGATTATTGATGATACACCTGAGACGATTGTTATTTCATCTTTTGATCCTTTGCGAAGAGAAATTGCTCGAATAACAATTGAGACATTGATTAAGGATGGTAGAATTCATCCTTCACGTATTGAAGAGGTTTATGATCGTGTTTGTCAAGATATGAATAATAAGATTACTGAGTTAGGTAATGATGCTTGTTATAAGCTTGGTATTACAAAGGTTGATCCTGAACTTGTTCATTTAATTGGTAAACTTAATTTTCGAACGAGTTATGGCCAAAATGCGTTGAAGCATTCTATGGAAGTTGGAGAGTTATGTGGTTTAATGGCTGCTGAGCTTGGAGAAAATATTGTTTTAGCTAAACGGGCTGGTTTATTACATGATATTGGTAAAGCTATTGATTTTGAGGTTGAAGGTAGTCATGTTGAGATTGGTATGGATATTGCTAGACGTTTTCATGAAGATGAAGTTGTAATTAATGCTATTGCTTCTCATCATGGAGATGCTCCACAGGAAAGTGCTATATCTGTCTTGGTACAGATTGCGGATACTTTGTCTGCGGCTAGACCTGGAGCTCGCAATGATTCTTTAGATAATTATATTAAA
>CALVQE010000005.1 GCA_944355355.1 uncultured Bacilli bacterium | reverse complement strand
AAAAGTACATTGCTAATATTTGAAAGACATGCAGATATGAAATATAAGTATGGGCAAAGACAATTTTGGTGCCGAGGGTATTATGCAATGCTGTCAACTTAAGAAAAATTTGGTATAATAATTAGTGGTATCATATGTCATATAAAAGAATAGAAAGAAGTTTAAAAAACATTATAATGAAAAGTGAAAATTGTGAAAATTACAAAAACACTCAAAAAAGCTTTACTAGAAATAGAAAAATGAACTTTAAGGATTATGTGTGGTATCTAATTTTTCAAAAAGGAAGGACAGCAAGCATGGAATTAGATGAATATTTAAAGCAGAAAAACAATAGTTATAAAATTAGTATAAGCAAGCAAGCCTTTTCAAAACAAAGATTAAATATGAAGCCAACAATATTTATAGATTTATATAAAGATTATTTAAATGATTTTTATGCAAATTCAAAAGATGAAGTAAAGACTTATAAAGGATATCATGTTTTAGCAGTAGATGGTTCAATATTTGAAATTCCAAACACTAAAGAGTTAAGAGAAATATTTAAAACGCAAAAAAACAGTTCAGGACATAGAGAATCAGCAAGAGCGAGAGTGTCAGGAATATATGATATTGAAAATGAATTTATAATAGATGCTACAATAACCGATTGCGAACAAGGAGAAAAAAATCTTGCAAAAAAGAATGTAACAGAAGCTGGAAAAATTATAGATTTAACTAAAAGTATCATAATCTTTGATCGAGGATATCCAGGAATTGATTTAATTTGGTTTTTAGAAAAAATAGGAGCAAAATATATTTTCAGATTGCAAAGCACAAATATGTATGAAAAAGAAAAAAGACATATGATTACAAATGATGAATGGTTAAAATTAGATGTATGTGGTGATAGGCTACGTAAGATTGAAGATGAAGCAATAAAAAAAGAATTAAAGGAAATAAAAAATATATCAGTAAGATTTACTAAAGTAATACTAGATACAGGTGAAATTGAGTATTTGTTAAGCAATATTTCTGAAACAATAATATCCGAAAATGAAATGAAAAGTGTATATTTTAAAAGATGGCAAATAGAAATCGGATACGATATATTAAAAAATAAGTTACATATCGAAAATTTTACTGGAAAAACTAAAATAACAATAGAACAAGATTTTTATGCTCAGATTTACGTTTTTAATTTATTACAAGATATAAAACATGATGCTAACGAAAAAATCCAAAAAAAACACGAAGATAAAAATTTAAAATATGAATATAAGCCTAATGTAAATTTGCTGGCAGGATGGTTAAAAAATATTTTAATTGCTATGATTTTCGTGAAGGGAAAAAAGAAAAAAAGTGAATTATACAATATAATTTTGGAGAAGGCAGAAAAAAATTTAGTAGCAATTAATCCAAATAGATCATATACTCGAAAAGCATATACAAGTGGAAGAAATAAATATTCAACTAATATTAGATATAATATGTGAAAATAAAATAACCACAGTATTGTCTTAAGTTGACAGCATTGGGGTATTATGTGGATACAGTAGGAAAAAATACTAAAGCAATCAAAGAATATATAGCAAATCAATTAAAAGAAGATAAATTGAAAGATGATTTAAGCAGTAAAGAGTACATCGATCCATTCACTGGCAAGAAAGTAAAACAAATGAAGCTATTTAAATAGCGTGTAGTAAACGTAGTGCGGAAGACGAACCTTTCGGAGCACAATCTAGTGCTGCCAGTATGAAGGCCTTAGAGGCCATAATAAAACCACCAGCTTAGCTGGTGGATTTTTATTGCTAAATAAACTTTAAGTATATAAAACTATTTTTTAAATTGATAAACAACCACTTTCTGTGCTATACTTGTATTATCGTAAGGAAAGTAGAACAAACTAGTAGGAGAAGGTGTTTATCGTGAGTGATTTAAAGGAAAAGATTAGGACAAAGAAGGCTTATTATATTGTTGGAATCGTTTTGGTTATTTGTATATTTATAGGTATTTCTTATGCTTTGTGGACTTTGAGTTTTAATCAAAAAGATACAAATATGCTTGCTTCAGATTGTTTTCAACTAACTTTTACTGAAGATACAGATGCTATATCTTTAGATAAAGCTTATCCAATAACCGATGAAGAAGGTAAGACTTTAACTCCTTATACGTTTACGATTACCAATCAATGCTCAGCTTATGCATCGTATCAAATAAACCTTGAAGTTTTAGATTCATCTACTTTGAGTCGTTATGAGGCAATTAAAGTTGAACTAAACGAAGATACACCTGTATTGTTATCTAGTAATGAAGTTGTACAAACGACATTAGATAATGCAGTAACATCTTTTAAACTCAAAACAGGATATTTAGATCATAATGAAAGTGTAAGTTATGATTTAAGATTATGGATGGATGAGAATATTACGATGGCAGATGTAGATGTTATGAATACATCTCTTGCTAGTAAGATTACGGTTACAGCAAGTTATATTGATCATATGCCAAGTGATTATGAACTTTGTGTGGAGAAGTATGGAGAAGATTCCATTCAGTGTAGTATCTTAGCAGATGCAGATAACGCTGAAGGATGTCCAATTGTAAATGATGATGGAACAGTTCAAGTGACTAGTGGTGAAAGCACAAATGGCTATCTTTGTAGTGCCCCAGACGATTATGGGACTTCTTATTATTACCGTGGTAACGTTGAAAACAACTGGGTAAAGTTTGGAGGATACTACTGGCGAATACTAAGAATCAATGGAGATGGAAGTATAAGGATGATTTATGCTGGAGATGCCAGTGTGATTGATGCTTTACCAAATAAAAGTGATGTTTTAAAAAATGGATATTATGACGGAAAAACAGATTACACCCAAATAGGAACCAGTGCATACAATTCAAGTTCTAATAACAATGCATATGTCGGCTATATGTATGGCGATAATATATGGGGAGAACCTGAAACAAGTGAAACAACAAGTACTCAAACTTTAAACAATTACTACTATTATGGAGATAGTTATACCTTTGATACAGCAACAGGAACATATACTTTAGTAAATCCAACTCAGGCTATATGGAGTGAAGAATTAGTAGGAAAATATACTTGTCTTTCTAATACATCAACAAGTTGTACTATTCTTTATGCTATAGACTCTTATTATGATTCCTATCAGGCATATGTATATAGATATACTAGAACACGTACAGACGCCGGATATGAAGAGAATCATGAAACAAGTCGAACTACAAGAGATTTAGCAAGAAATTACTCTTATGGAACTGGATATACTTTTGATAAAACCACCGGACAATTTAGACTCACGGATTATACAAGAAGTGTATATGATGGAAGTTAGGTAGGAAAATACACTTGTGCAAGTACAATCTCTAGTTGTACGACATTATATTATATAGAAAGTGAAAACACCATTACAACAGCCAATGTAAAGACAATAAGTAGAATAGGAACAACATATGAAGATACTCATGCTAACATAACAGATAGTACCATTAAAGGAAAAGTAGATGATTGGTATGAGGAACATATACTTGGAACAGAGTACGAACAATATATTGCAGATACCTTATTCTGTAATGATCGTTCGTTTAGTTCATCCAATAGTGGTACAGGTACAGGAACAAGTTATACTCAATATCACTGGTATAGTTCTAGTAATGGAACACGACTTACATGTCCAAATCAAAATGATCGCTTTACAGTAGATGATGAAGTGACAGGAAATGGAGATTTAACGTATCCAATCGGACTTGTTAATACCGATGAGGTTTATTTAGCAGGAGGATATAGTAATAGTAATTATGGTTATTATTTATATACCGGCAACTATTACTGGACCATGTCGCCTGACCGCTTCTATGGCAGCAGTGCGTATGTTCGTGGCGTCGGTTCGAGTGGTGGTGCGGGCAGCGTCAGCGGCGTGAGTGGCTCGTACGGTGTAAGGCCCGTTATAAATCTAAAGGCTGATAGTTTAAAATTGGGAGATGGAACAGCTAGTAATCCATATATGGTGGAAGGAGCTTAAGTATGATTGATCAGATAAAGAGAATAACCGAGAATAAAAAGACTTTAATTCTTTTCTTAGTATTTGTTATTTTAGGTGTAATAGGTGTATCCTTTGCTGCTTGGATCTTAAACTTCCAACAAACAAATACTAATGTTGTCGCGACAGATTGTTTCAATATCACTTTTAAAGAAGATACAGAAGCCATATCTTTAAATAAAGCTTATCCAATAACCGATGAAGAAGGAAAGACTTTAACACCATATACATTTACTATAACAAATCAATGTTCTTCCTATGCTTCTTATCAAATAAACTTAGAAGTTACAAATGATTCTACTTTAACAAACTATAGTTATTTAAAAGTCATGTTAGGCGAGAATACACCAGTCTTACTATCTTCTAATGAAGTAGTTCAACCAACACTAGATAATGCAACAACATCATTCAAACTAACAACAGGCTATTTAGACCACAATGAAAGTGTGACATACGACTTAAGATTATGGATGGATGAAAATGTAACAGCAAATGATACGGATTCAATGAATAAAGTATTCAATAGTAAAGTCACCATCATTGCCAGTTACATAGATCATATGCCAACAGGCTATGAACAATGTGTAGATAAATATGGAGAAGATTCCATTCAATGTAGTATCTTAGCAGATGCAGATACCGCTGAAGGATGTCCAACTGTGAATGAAGATGGCACAGTAGAGGTGACTGCTGCTGAAGACACCAATGGTTACTTATGTAGTGCCCCAGATGATTATGGAACAAGTTATTACTACCGCGGAAATGTAGAAAACAATTGGGTAAAGTTTGGAGGATATTACTGGCGAATACTAAGAATTAATGGAGACGGAAGTATAAGGATGATTTATGCTGGAGATGCCAGCGTCATTGATGCTTTACCAAACAAGAGTGATGTTTTAAAAAATGGCTATAATGATAGAGACACAGATTATACTCAAATAGGAACAAGTCGTTATAATAATTATTGGAAGAAGGATAACATTCGGGAAAGTTCAAGTGCATATGTAAATTATGATAATGCAGGAGTAGGTTATATGTATGGTAATCGCGATGGAATTACTGAAGGAAGTATAGCGCATAGTACAAATACGCATAAAACTACAGAAACAAAGTATTATGCACAGTCTTATAGTTATAACGAAGAGACAGATCAGTTTACTTTAGTGGATCCGGTAGGAGTACTTGGAAGTGATATGAGTGAAGAATATGTTGGATGGTATACGATGAATAGCACCAATGCAAGTACATCCGTTAATTATGTCTACAAAGTCACTAGTGTTAGTGTAAGTACAGATGCAGAAGTTGGATATGCTTATGTGAGATATGGAACAACTTCAATGGAGAAAGCTCAAACAAACACAAATGACAGTGATATCAAAGCTTATTTAGATAACTGGTATGAAGAGCATTTATCTGGAACAGAATATGAGAGTTATATAGCAGATACCTTATTTTGTAACTATCGAAGCTTAGGTTCTAATACGAGTTCTAGTTATAATCAATTAGGCTACGGAGTAGAGCCAACAAAGTATAGATGGGATAGTTCAAGTAATGGAATACGACTTACATGTTCAAATCAAAATGATCGATTTACAGTAGATGATGAAGTCACAGGCAATGGAGATTTAACGTATCCAATCGGACTTATAAACACAGATGAAGTCTATTTAGCCGGAGGATCCGAAGGATATGGTATTTCTAATTCAGGTTACTATTTATATACAGGCAACACTTACTGGACTATGTCGCCTTACAACTTCAATGGCAGCGGTGCGATTGTTCGTTTCGTCAATTCGAACGGTAATGCGGACGGCAACAACTACGTGTATAACTCGTATGGTGTAAGGCCCGTTATAAATCTAAAGGTTGATAGTCTAAAATCTGGTGATGGAAGTGCTAGTAATCCGTATTCCGTTGAAAGTGTTTAGGGTTGTCAAATTGTGTAAAATTACTTGTTATATTGAGATATCTATAGTATAATTTAATTACCAAATGTAGGATAGTTACATAAAACCGACTATGGTGATATAAGGGAATCAGAACCTTATGTGGTGTAGAAAACTAATCCATTAAGTGAATTAGGATCCTAAAGCATAAGTGAGATGCCCACCTGCGAGTGAGCGGGATTTTATCACACTGCTTGCATTTGGTTTTTTTTATGTTTGGAAAGGATATGTTATGTTTGAACGGACGAGTACTCTTTTAGGTAATGAGGTTTTAGATAGATTAAAGAACTGCCATATACTTCTTATTGGTCTTGGTGGTGTTGGGGGATATACTTTGGAGTGTTTAATTCGATCTGGTGTTGGGCATGTTACGATTGTCGATTGTGATGTGTTTGAAGAGTCTAATTTAAATCGACAAATTTTGGCTACGCGAGATAGTATTGGTAATTCTAAGGTTCTTGAAGGAGTTAAACGGGCTAAACTGATTTATCCGGATATAGATATTCAAGGTATAGATGAAAGACTTGATGAGAAAAGTGTTTTTAAAATGGATTTTGATAAGTTTGATTATGTCATTGATGCTTGTGATACGGTTAGTGTTAAGGTGGCTTTAATGAAGGTTTTTAGGGGCTCTAAGAAGCTTATTTCATGTATGGGAACGGCTAATCGTATTCTTGGTGATTTTCAGGTTGTTAAAATTCAAGATACGTATAATGATCCATTAGCAAAACGAATTCGTAGCGAGTTAAAGGATGATAAAAAGTGTTTTAATAGTAGGGTTCTTTGGAGTAGGACATTGCCTTTAAAACGAGCCCAACTTGGTTCTTTATGTCCTGTTGTGATGGAAGCTGGGGCAAAGCTCGCTTCTTATGTAATTTTAGACATAGAAAAAGAAGTTAATGGAAGGTAACTTCTTCGAGGGTATTCGGATCTTTTTCGAGGATGATAATTTGATATAGAGTATAGAATAGGGGAGCTTTGACTTTCCTTTTTTTTAAGAATTCATAAGCATATGGTAGATTTACTAGGCCTTCTATGGTACTTTCTTGTTCATATTTTGCTTTGGCTTCTTTGTTATGAATGAGAGTCCCATATTTTTTGTTACGACTTTCTTTCATGGTTCCAGTTAAGAAAAAGTCACCAGTGATATCTAAGGGAATGTATTTAAAGTCACGCATATATTTTGTGTAATCGGTGATTTGATCTAGTATGGATAGGCATTCATCATAGGCTTTGCTTAAGTAGGCAAGGGTTGTGCTTTGGCTTTGGTATTTTGCTTCTAAGATTCCTGAACCGATGGCATAGATATTTTTTAGGGTACTGGCTAGTTCTAAGGGTTCAAATAGGTAGGTAAAGTGTGTGCTGATAAAGTCTGGGAAAAGGTTTTTGATTTGTTTTTTTTGACGTGCTTTGGTTATAGCAAAGGTCATTGAGGTTGGCGTAAGACGTTTTAGGTCACTCGCTAGATTAGGTCCGGCAAAGTAAATTAAGTGATGAATGTGTTTTTGTTTGCGTAAGTACTTGGATAGATAGTATGGTTTATGAGGTAAGAGACCTTTTGTACCGATGAAGATGAGTTTGTTTTTAAAGAGGCTTTTTGGGAGATCTTCTAGGGTGGTTTCAACGTAAGTGCTGGAGATTAATAAGAATATGATGTTATTTTCTTGGATTGTTTTTGTTAAGTCAGTTTCTAGAGTGATTTGTTTTTGATAAGATTTAGGTAAAGTAAATGTTTTATCGTGACTCCACATTGTAAGTTTATTTGTTTTTTCTAAAAGTAATGAGGCAATGGCAAAGCTGTAATTTCCACTGCCAATAAGCGCGATTTTCATTTGTTTCCTGTCCTTTCTTGCCATAGTTTGTTTAGGCTATTTTCGTATTTGTTGTCTTTTGGATGATAGTATTTTTTGCCACGCAAGTTTTTTGGTAAGTATTCTTGGCGAACGTAGTCATTTTTATAATTATGAGGATATAAATAGGTTTGACTATTGGTTTTGATATGATCTGGAACGTTGCCTGTATTGCCTTTGTGAATGTCATTTAAGGCTTCATCTAAGGCTAGATGCGCTGAGTTTGATTTAGGGGATAAAGCCATTTCGGTAACGATGGTTCCTAGAGGAATTCTTGCTTCTGGAAGCCCTACGAGTTCTGAGGCTTCAATGGCAGCCATCACTTTGGGACCAATGGACGGGTTGGCAAGGCCAATATCTTCATAGGCAATGACACTCATTCTACGGTAGATGCTGTCTAAGTCACCGGCTTCAATTAGTCTAGCTAGGTAATGTAATGAGGCATCTACATCACTGCCGCGAATGGATTTTTGGAAGGCGGATAAGACGTCGTAGTGTCCATCTTCATTTTTATCGTGAAAGAAAACAGGTTTGGATTGAATGTTTTTTAAGGTTTCTAAAGTGATATGATGGTCTTTGGTGGAGTAATAAGCGGTTTCTAATAAATTCATGGCACTTCTAACATCTCCACTAGCAGATGTGGCAATAAACTCTAAGCATTCTTCATCAATTTGACAGTCTGGAAGTTTAGTCGTTGCACGTTTTAAGCCAACTTTGATGTCTTCAACAGTTAGGTCATGAAGTTCGAATATTTGAACGCGGCTACGGATGGCTGGGTTTATTTTATGATAGGGATTGGATGTAGTGAGGCCAATTAAGGTAATTAAGCCTGATTCAATATAGGGAAGAAGAAGGTCTTGTTTATCTTTGTTCATGCGATGAATTTCATCGATAATTAGGATCATATCGCCTTCCATTTTGGCTTCTTCGATGGCTATATCGAAATCACTTTTATTATTAATTGTAGCATTCATAAATTTATAAGGCTTTTTTAAGTCATGAACGATGGCATTAGCAATGGAAGTTTTTCCTGTACCAGGACGGCCATAGAGGATCATCGATACGATATGTTTGTTTTGAACTAGATTAGAAAGAACTTTATTTTCTCCGATAAGATGTTGTTGGCCAAAAACTTCACTTAGTGTTTTGGGACGCATTTGATTGGCTAGTATTTCCATTTGTAATCACCTTAGACTATTGTACCAGATTTGACAAGGAAAAGCAAAATCGTTATACTAATAGTATGAAAAGAGTAATAGAAAAAGAGTGTTTACCGCCAGTGATGGAGGAATATATTCGTATTTTAAAGTATGAGAGAAAGTTAAGTTCAAATACGGTAGAATCTTATGAAAATAACTTGTATACGTTTTGGACTTATTTAGGTAAGAATAAAGATCTATTAAAGGTTTCTAAAGAGGATATTGAGCATTTTATTCAAACAGTTCATCAAAAAGAGACAACGAAAGCACATTATTTAACGGTTTTACGCAGTTTTTATGGCTTTTTGGTCGACAATGAGCGATTGAGTAAAAATCCTTGTGATGGGGTTTTAATGCCTAAATTAACGGAAAGACTTCCTAAGTATCTTAGTTATGAGGAAGTGGATTTGTTATTGTCATTTCCTTTAAAAACAGCTTATGATTATCGAACTAAAGCTATGCTTGAGCTTTTATATGCAACGGGTATGCGTGTTTCAGAACTTCTTTCTTTAAAGTTTTATATGGTTGATTTCGATAACGATTGCGTTAAGGTAGAAGGGAAGGGGAGTAAAGAGCGGATTATTCCTTTTAATGAGACAGCTAAAAAGTATTTGAGTCTTTATTTAAAGGATTATCGGGGATTACTGGTTAAGAAAGGAAAAAATTATGATGAGTTGTTTTTGAATAATCGTGGGACACCAATTACGAGACAAGGGTTGTATAAGCTTTTAAAGGAATTATGTGTTAAGGTTGGGATTAAAAAGGATGTTTCTCCTCATGTTTTAAGACACTCCTTTGCGACTCATTTACTTAAGAATGGTGCCGATTTACGGGTTATCCAGGAGCTTTTAGGTCATAGTGATATTTCCACTACGCAGATTTATACGCATGTTTCTAATGAAAAAATGAAAGAGGAATATGAAAGTGCTCATCCAAGAGCCAAAAAAGAAAAGGAATGAAGTCATCGTCATTCCTTTTCGAGGTATTATTAACAATTTCTGTTATTTTCTTCTTTTCTAGAATTTTGCTTTTGGTTTTGATTTTTCTTTTCGTTGCGTTGTTGTTTTCTAGAATCACGTTTTTCATTTTTTTTCATTTCTTTTTTACCTCCCACTAGTATTATGGTAGTTTTTTTAAAAACCATACACGCTTTTGATTGCCAATCATTGGTATTTTAAGTTAAAATAAAGACAAGAAGGTGTTTTTGTGAAAAAAAGCGGTCCATTTTATTATTTGATGTATTCTTTAGATGGTCATATTTGTGATACTGTTCCTATTGGGGAGATTCAGTTTAATGATATCACTGAAATAGATCTTTTAACTTCTTTGTATACGGAAGACGAATTTAAAGCCCATTTACAGCAAAGATATCCTAGATTACAAGGTGATCGGTTAGAGTTGTTTATTGTACGGGTGAAAAAGGAAGCTCAAAAGCATACTTGGGATGTAGAAGGAAAAGATTATCCTATTTTTTACCGTGATTTGAAAGTTTATTGTTGTTTGTTTAAGCCTACGACACTTAATGAACAATTAAATGATAAAATTGTGACTGCTATTTCTTCTTTGGCTGAATCTAGAAAGCAAAAAATTTTAAATCGTTCTAGAGATAAAAGGATTGATACACGACTTGATGGAACGGTTGATCCATATTTTGAAATTTTGGTACAGTTATTACTTACTTTGGTAACGTCTAATAATATTACTAGACGTTATGTGGCATCAAGTGGTTCTATTGTGGATTATAAGGTCAAGGAATATTTACAACAATGTTATATGCAAATGGATTATAAAAGGCTTTCAAAAGGCTTTAGGGAAAAGTTAAAATATTACAAGACGTTGCGGGGATTACTCGTTGAATGGATGGCTGGTATACAAGGAAAAGTTGATCGTATTCAAGACGAAAATCAAAATTTTCAAGATAATTATGCTTTTCCGTATTCCTTTTTTGGATTTCCTGGTTACGGGTATCTTACTATTGATGAAGCAAATTATGGCTATACTGTAGAAGAGATTCCTTATTCTGATGAGGAAAGATTGCAAAAATAAAAATTCCTAACGATAGAGGGTTCGTTTAGGAATTTTTTTGTTTTCTTTGTCTTCAGAGTATTTTGTAAATTCTAGAACACTTAAATAAGCGGGGAAAAGTTCATTTAAATAATATTTTAAGGTAGAGTCTGGTTGAAAGGTTGTCAGTGGGCCGTTTACTAATAGTTTATCTTCTTGAAAACGGAGCGTATCTCGTTCATTTTTGGGAAATAAAGCACCGTTTGGGGCAATGAAGCCTCGAGTAGACTTCCAAAAGTGAAGAAGAAAGGATGGAACACAGCCATTATGCATATGACCAGAGAGAATATAATCAAATTCATTTAGGTATGCTTGAGCTTCGATGCTATCAACATGAATTGGGGAGTGTATTAGAACAAATTTCAGCTTGTCTTTAGGAAGATTTCTTAATTCTTTTAAATGACCTTTAAGATCTTTTAATAGAACTTCTTTGTCTTCTTTTACAGGTTTTATTAAGTGTTTAGAAAAGTTATCACCTGGATGATAATAGCCATAAGATTGGGTGATCCCGGCAACATAAATACGGTCGTCTATATAGTGTGTATTGTGAAGAACTTGGACGTTTGGAAGCTCATTTATTTGATGATAAAGGCTTTTGTCCAAGGTGGGATTTAATTTGTCTTCTTTCTTGTAATAATCATGACTGCCTAATGAGATCATTGTCGGCGCAATTTCACCAAATTCTTGAAATAACTTAAGAAGACGATTTCTTTCATAAGTGCTTTCTGTGGCTTCTGTATAGGATATAATGTCACCTGGCAACATAATGTATTCAGGAGAAAACTTAGCTATCTCATTTAGGATTTTATTTAATTTTTCTGTTTTTAAATTAGGATGGAAGTGAAGGTCGTTACCAACGACAATACTAAATTTTTTTTCGATTTCTGGACGTTGTAAAGTATAAATATTTGTCCAAACTTTATTCATGTATTTCCTCTTTTCTTTGGTAATTTTTATTTTAACATAGAATAGTTTTGCTGAAAAGGCATAAAATGATTTGGGTGATTCTATGGTCTATGTCATGCCGCTTCTGGTTTCAAGTATCGCGGGACTTTCTACTGTTTTAGGTTCCGTAGTTATTTTTAAAAAATGGAAACGTGAACAAATTAATAAGTTTATTACGTTTTGTTTAAGCCTTTCTTTAATGATTATGATAGGTATTTCCATTACAGAACTGATTCCCGAAGCAAGTTTAAGTATTTTAATCCATTATAAACTGGTTAAAGGCATTTTCTTTTCCATACTTGTTTTTGCCATTGGTATTTTTAGTGTCTATTTTCTGAACCAAAAAATAGAGAAGAGTAGTGGTAGTGATTTGGATTTGTATCGCCTTGGAATACTTTCGATGCTTGCCTTAATGCTTCATAATCTTCCGGAAGGAATAGTGACGTTTTTAAGCAGTTATCAAAATATGGAATTAGGCCTTAAAATCAGTGTGGCCATCATGCTTCATAATATTCCCGAAGGAATTAGTATTGCTGTGCCTATCTATTATGCGACAGGTTCGAAGAAAAAAGCGGTTTTTATGACGTTTTTATCTGGACTTGCTGAGCCATTAGGTGCCTTTTTAGCCTTTCTTTTCTTACGCAAGTTTATTACCGATACGATGATTGGTTTTATCCTTATTTTTGTAGCTGGACTTATGATTACTCTTGCTATCCATGAGCTATTACCTAAAGCTTTAAAATATCATGAAAATGGCTATATTTTACTCGGTTTTCTTTTAGGGATTTTATTGCTACTTATTAATCATTTTGTTTTTTAAATAAATGTGATAAAATCTTAATAAAGAATGGGTGTTGATTTTAAATGATCGCGTTAGAAGAGTTATTAAAACAAGATAGATTTATTTCACAGGGAGACTTTGTACATTTAAATGAGAAAAATTTTAAAGAAAGACAAGAACTCGTAAAAAAGCATAACGAAAACTATATTAATAGACATTTAGTGACAGATAAAGATTATTTAGATACCATCTTGACCTCTGTTGATCCAAATATTTCTTTAGATATAGAACAACGTAAAGTCATATTGAATGAGGAAGATCATTGTTTAGTTATTGCTGGAGCAGGGGCAGGTAAAACGACTACTTTGGCTGCGAAGGTGAAGTATTTAGTTGACAAAAGAGGAATAAAACCTGAGGAAATTTTAGTTATTTCATTCACAAACAAAGCAGTGGGGGAATTAAAAGAAAAAATTCAAAACCAATTAAAAATACCAGCGATCATTACTACATTTCACGCGATTGGCTATTCTGTTGTGAAACGAACTCGAGAACTGTCTAATATTTTTAGAAGTGATAATCTTTTTTTCGTTTTATTAGAGTATTTTAAAAATGATATTTTGACAGATGAAGAGACAATGCATAAATTACTTCTTTTCTTTGAAGAATATTTTTCGGTTATCCATAAAAACGAATATGAAACATTAAAAAGTAATCCTAAGACGATTGAAGAGATAATTGCCAATAAGAGCAAAAAAAAGATAACTATAAATGAAGAAAGAGTTAAGTCTTTTGAAGAAGCTCAAATTGCTAATTTTTTATACTGCAATGGTATTCGTTATATTTATGAATCTGAATATCCTTATGCCCTGCCTAATTCTAAAAAAATTTATACTCCTGACTTTCTCTTAATTCAAGGAAAAAATTCTGCTTATTTGGAACATTTTGGTTTGGATGAAAATGGCTCAAATACTCACTATACAAAAGAAGAATTAGATAGATATCGTAAAGCGATTCAAGATAAAATTAAACTTCACGCAATGCATCAAACGAAGCTACTTTACACTTTTTCAAGTTATCAGGATAAAAAAAGTAGGTTAGTTCATTTAAAAGAACTTTTGGAGAGGAACGGTTTTTCTTTGTATCCTATTAAAGAAGAGGAATTGTTAAAAAAGCTTACGAGTAATGAAAATAATCGCTATATTAAGAAGATAGTCATGTTACTTTCAAATTTTATTCGCAATTTCAAAGTTAACGGTTTTAGTTATGATGATTTTGAAGCACTAAAAAATAAAACATCAAATGTTCGCACGAAACTATTTTTAGATATTGCTAGAGAATGTTATACTTATTATCAAAACTTTTTAGCGAAAAGGCAGATGGTTGATTTTGAAGACATGATTAATACTTCGAAAAGCATTTTAAACAGGATGAAACAAGAAAACAAGAAACTTCCTTATAAATATATCATTATTGATGAGTATCAAGATATTTCTAAACAGCGTTTTAATCTTGCTAAGGCTTTGCTAGAAGTATCTGATGCAAAGTTGATGGCTGTGGGTGATGATTGGCAAACCATCTATTCTTTTAGTGGCTCTGATATTACCTTATTTACACAATTTTTAAGTATTATGGGCTACGGAGATGAACTTGTAATTCGTAATACTTATCGTAATGCCCAAGAAGTTATTGATATCGCAGGAGGTTTTATACAACGAAACGATAAACAAATTAAAAAAAGACTTGTTTCACCAAAACATATTGCTGATCCGGTAATTATTATTCCTTATGATAACACCCCAAAAGATGTTAAAAGCAAGGAACAAAACGGAGCTTTGTTTGAGTTTTCTAAAGTTCTTCTTCAAACGATTGAACTTATTGATCGTTATAATAAAATTGAAAAGAAAAACAATTTAGATATTTTACTTTTAGGACGTTTTAATTTTGATTCCAACCGTATTATAAGCAATGAGTATTTTATTTTTCACCATAAAACGGGTAGGGTGGTGTGCAAAAAGTATCCGAAGTATAAAATCACTTTTATGACTGCTCATTCTGCCAAAGGATTAGGCTACTCTAATGTTATTCTTTTAAACGGAAAGAATGATACTTATGGATTTCCAGCACAAATTGATGATGATCCTGTCATGAATTTAGTTATTAAAAGAGATCGATCTTATGAATATGCTGAAGAACGTAGATTGTTTTATGTTGCTTTAACGAGAACAAAAAATAGAGTATTCTTAATTTGCCCTAAAAATAATCCTTCGGAATTTATTGTTGAATTAAAGAAAAATTATCCTAATGTAATTGCTCTAGGAAAATTAAATGAAAATATATATAAAGAAAAAAAGTTGGTTTGTCCATGGTGTGGGTATCCATTATACTATAAAATGTATAAAAAATTAAACCGAAAGATGTACATTTGTACGAATGATGAGAATTTATGCGGATTCATTACAAATAACTTACATGGAGGAAAAATGGCTGTAGAAAAATGCTCAAAATGTTTATCTGGATATATGCTTGTTCGCGAAAATAGAAAAGAGGGTACTTATTTTTTAGGATGTTCAAATTATAAGAAAAATGGGGGTTGTAAGAATACAATTAGTCAAAAAGAATATTATAGATCACATCTTATTCGTTAGTTTACATAATATACATTATGCAACTTGTATATTGAAAGATTGTATTGCTGTAATTTGCATCGAATTTTGGTTTAATGGATAGATGTTCATTTCGTTTCAAAGATATGCAACAAAAAAGCATCCTTATATAATATAGGACGACTTTTTCTTTTTATTCATTTGTGCTTAGTATTGATCCTCGAGATTCAATTTCAGCAATTTTTTCAATTATTTCGGCAGCGTTTTCATTGTTCATTTCAGCATAACCTAATTCCTTTAAAGCTTGATCACGATATGTGAAAAGTTGTTGGGTTCTGCCTAGTTTTTCTTCTTTTTGTTTTTCGATTTCTTGTACAAAGCGACGGTGTGATAAGGTTAATTTACTACGAGACGCTCCCCCATTGTTGTAAAGCGTTAGGGCAGAGTAAAGGATACCTTCAAAGATGAATTGTTTATCTTCGTTGAATTTGAATTCTTCAGGATTTGTAAAACCTGTGGCTTTAGACATATATCCAAAAATATATTTGATTTCAGGAACATTATCCATAGATTGCAACATATGATACAAATATAAAAATGCATAGTAATTTTCTTCTTTTTTCTTATCATCACTTAAGCGTTCACGAAGAAGATTTAAAATATTAGTAACAAGAGTTTGTGATTCTTTGGTTAAGTTTTTTAGATCAACAAAGGTATCTACACCTCCCCCACTCTTCATGCTTTGATTTAAGCGATTTTCAACACTCATAAGGTAGTCGGTTGTCACCTTAATATGACCAAAAGGATTTGGATTATCATTTGAGATATCAAGAAGTTTATATAATAATATTTTCTTTTCTTTTGGCCATTTATTTATATCATCTAGTTCTAGATAATTGTATACCATTTGGCGAGATACACCTAAATATTTAGCTAATCTCACTTTAGAAATTCCTAATTCTTGTAATAGTTCGTTCAATTTATTCATTTTTCATGCCTACTCTCTTTTATTTACATATTCATTATAAGATAGTTAACACTTTTATGTCAAGCGTTAGTCAAGCAAAAATAAAAAATCTTAATTCTCAAAATGCGTCGCCCCCGTACTTTTTCATTTATTGTTATTATACTAACCTTAACTCTTTTAATCCTTTTTCTAAAATGTTTCTACTAGCATTGTAATCCCTTTCCGATTGAATACCATCTGATAAAGCAAATTATATAGCACAAGCGTATGTTTGTTGTTGTTAAATTGTGGGTTATTGTATTGCTTTCTTGTTGTATAAAAAAATTAGAGTAAATCAACTCTAATCAAATTATTCTAATATATTGTTAATATTCATTTTTTGATATAAAACTCTAACAATAGTAATTAATTTTTTCTTTTCATCTACTATATAAAACATAAGAAATTTTTTTACTCTATAACTTCTGTATTCGTATTTTAAAGTACCAACTGATTGATAGACAGAGCATCCATAAGGAAATTCTATAATGTTATCAAGACTGCTCATAAACAAATCTCTTAATTTTTTTGATGCAGTAATATTTTTTAGATTATGAGAAATGTAATAAATGATATCATCAATATCTCTCTTAGCAATAGGTAAAAATTCTATTTTATACATGAGCTATCCTATAATGTTATTCATACTATTTAAAATTTCTTCTTTAGAATATCTTTTAGAAGTATTAATTATTTCTAATTCTGCTTCCTTTAATTTCTCATAAATTTGTCCATCTAAAGTATTTGTTTTAATTTCAAAAGGCAATTTTTGTTCTCTTAATACTGCTTTTATAAACATATTAATTGCAGTAGATACATTCATTCCAACACTAGCACAAAATTGCTCAAAACTTTTTTTGTCATTTGCATCAACACGAACATTTAGATTTAAAGTTTCCATAATATTCCTCATTTCTATATTAATTATAGACCTTTTTAGTGCTTATGTCAATACAACGCTTTACACTGTGTTTATATTGTGTGATTAGTGTATAATAATGTCTTAAGTGCTAGTATTTGATTATGTCCAGGTGGATATGCTTACAAACAACTCGAGTAGAACTTGAGACATCTTCAAAAATTATTGACAGCATTAGTCAAGCAAAAATTAAAAAATCTGGTTCAATCTCCAGATTCTTTTTGGTTCAATAATAACTCAATAATCATTTGATATTGTTCTATTTTTGATTGATCTGTTTCTACAGTGATTAAAAAGGAAAAATATTTGATGTAATCTTCAGGGGAAAGTTCTATATTATTTATTAAATTATATTGTTTTAACATAGTTTCATAGTCCATGAGTCAAACCTTCTTTCTTTAGTTGGTTTATAGTATGATACCAATTTTGTAATTCTCTTAATTGTTTTTTATAGAATAAAATGGTCTGTGGTTTGTTAAGCATGGCAAGAATAGTAACTTTTTTCCTTTTTAACTCCTCTGTTTTTTCTTTTACATAGTTGATGTAATTTACAATTGTTTCTAATGCTTCATTTTGGTAATCTTCGTTTTGAAAAAGACTTAATCTTTCTTCTTCACTTAATTTATTTAAAGCTTTGTATTGTAGTATAGAATAGAATCTTTCAATGTCTTTTTGTAAAAGAGGATTTTCGTGTTCTTTTTGGAGTTCTTTTTTGTCTTTTACAAGAGTAATAAAGTCTTTTTTTGAGCCATCCTGATTAAATGCTCTAGAAAGAATACCTGATAAAAGAAAAGGATATTTTTTTATGCCATCTTCGACTTTCTCTTCAAGCCATTCTTGCTCAGTTAGTGCTTTTGTCCATTTTTTTATTGTTACTTGATTATCATAAGCAGACTTTGTAATATCGTTAATGAATGCATTAGGTCTTCGTGCGGAAAAATCAGGCATTTGTTCTTCAAGGTAAGACACAGCTCTTGAAATGGCATATAAATCTGCTCCAGCTTCTTCTTTATTGGTTAAATAATGGTAATCATAGTAAAACTTAGAAAGGTCTAATTCTTGAATATAAAAGCGCGTTATAGCAAAATCATAAATTTCTTCTTTAAAGCAGGTTGGATTTTCAATTAGTTCTGAGACTAAACAATGATATTCTTCATGGAATGCTTCATAAGCCAAGCGAAATAGTTGTTCTTCTTTACTAGATTTTGGGAGTTTACGATTAATGTAATAGTAAAGTGTATGTTTAGAGAATTGTTCTTGATCTATAATGAGAGAACTTGCTGCTGCTTCTGCTGTACCTTTTTCTTCTTTTAATACTACTTGGGTTGGATAGTGTAATTCTTTTTGAAAATCTAAGGCTATTCCCTTGAAAATAACTTCTTTATATTTTGGTATTTCTAAAGTTTTATAATGCTTAAAAATGTAGTCTTTACATGCTGAAAAAATGATATTGGTAAGTTCACTTGATATCCATAAATTAGGAATGAGGCATTCATAAAATGAATCAAACTGTTTGGTAGTACAAGAGACTATGTCTTGGTGCAATTGTTTTAAAAATTCTGATGCGCCATTTGGATACAATTTTGAATAGTTATATTCGAACATTTTAGGTGTAAAATTAGTTAGAAACATTTCTAAATCGTCTCTAAGTTTAACAAAGGTGTATTGTTTTTTTAAACTTTTTAAAAATTCTACTGTATTCATATGATCACCCTTCTAATCGTTTAGATACCATAGCTTAGAACCATTTTTGTATACTTCTTTAATAATGCCACTGCCAATGCATTCTTCTCCTAAATAAAGAACACAAAACTGACCTGGCGTGACTGCTGAAACACCTTCAGGATAAGTGACTTTGGCCTCATTATTTTCTAAGTATTCAACAGTGACGGGATAATCTTTACCACGGTAACGGAATTTAGCTGTACAAAAGGTTGGATGAGTGCTACTGATTAGATTAACGTTTTCAAGTACACATTCATCACTGATTAAATATTCAGAATCTTCACCGAAAGCGACGTATAGTTCGTTTTTACTTACACTTTTGCCACAGACATAGTGTCGTTCTTGAAAGCCAGATAGTCCGACGTTTCTTCGTTGACCAATGGTGTAATTCATAAGTCCTGTGTGCGTTCCAATTACATTTTTGGTTTGAACATCAATAATATTTCCAGGATTTGGTTGTAGATAGTTTTTGATAAATTCCTGGAAATTACGTTCACCAATGAAGCAAATGCCTGTGGAATCTTTTTTTGTTGCCACGTTAAGACCTTGTTCTTTGGCGATTTGACGAACTTCATTTTTTGTAAGATTACCAACTGGAAATAGAACGTTTTGAAGCTGATTTGGGGTTAGTTGAGCCAAAAAGTATGTCTGATCTTTATTCTGGTCTATTCCTCTTAATAAACGATTGCCTTCTAAGCGAGCATAATGACCGGTAGCCATGTAATCTGCACCTAGTTTTAAAGCTTCTTTTTTAAAGAGATCAAATTTAATATACTTATTGCATAGTAAATCTGGGTTTGGGGTTCTTCCTTTTTTTAGTTCTTCTAAGAAATAGGTAAAAACGTAATCCCAGTATTCTTTAATAAAATCAACACGATGTAAGGGAATATTTAAGATTTCACAAGTTTTTTTAGCGTCGTTATAATCTTGTTCTTGAGGACATATGTATTCTTGTAAAGTAGGATTTCCTAGGATGTCGTTATTTAAGCCAGCGTCCCAATTACGCATGAATAAACCTTCTACTTCATATCCTTGTTGTTTTAATAAGTAGGCACTGACGGCTGAGTCCACTCCCCCACTCATTCCAACGATCACTTTTTTAGCCATGAATATCCCTCTTTTCTGGTTTTATTTTAGCAAAAACAATAAGGGAAGTCCAGTCTAAGCAATAAGGAAGGAAAATAATGGTAGAATTTTATTTCCTAAAATTATTAGAAATAGATCATAGATTAAAACAAAACCGATAAGATAGAAACAAGCTTTTAAGTGTTTTGATATTACAATACTTGGATCTGTTTTATAGATGTATTTTCCAATCATTTTACGGGCTATTTCTAAACATTTTAAAAAGAATACGATTAAAATAACTACAAAGAAAAGTTTAGTCAAAATAAAGAAAATGGTTGCAAAAAGGCCCCCTCCTACACCATATGTTAGGGAAAAGATGCCTAAAAGAAAGCCTAGACACATACCTTCGTAGAACAAGATGGTACATAAAAGAGGTATACCAATTGCGAAAAAGGATAATACTAAACTTATCGTTAGGAAAAAGAAGTGAATAAGAAGGTAATTATAGGATTGAACAGCAATATTTTTAGCATAATACAAGACATTTTCTTTAAGTATTTCTATGCCATCAATGCCAAGATATAATCCCACGATAAGACCAAAAAGAAACAAAACAGCTAGAAATAAGAGTAAAAAACGTTTTTTACGGCAATATTCTTTTATTTTGTCCATATCCTCACCTACAAAAGTATATTTACAAATAAATGAAATTATGATAAATTATTAGGGAAAAAGTGAGGTTAGATTATGAATAAAAAGACACGAAAAGTTGTAACTTGGATTACTCTAATAATTATGGTATTAGGTGTTGCTGGTGGTATTTTAGCTTACGCAATTGCTTAAAAATGGTATTTACAGGAATTACCATTTTTTATTTTGCGAAAAAAACCATAATAATCTTAGGTGATAATGATGAAGAAGTTTAAAGTATGGTTTTTAATGATATTTTTCTTTCTTTGTAGCCCTACTTTTGTTTGGGCCTACTCTAATAAGGTTATTTTAGGGGGAGAAAACATTGGTATTCATATTGAAACTCCTGGTGTGATGGTTATTGGCTTTTATCGAGTGAATGGGGATTATTTGAAAGGCACTCCGGAAATTCAGGTTGGTGATTATATTACAAAGATCAATGATATACCTGTGGAAACGATTGATGAGCTAACTACTACGATTGAAAAGGAAGTGCAAGATAATTCTATTCAAATGACTGTTTTAAGAGATGGCAATGAGATTGTTCTTTCAATGAACTTAGAAGTTGTTGATGGAATTTATAAAACAGGTTTATATGTTAAGGATAGCATTACCGGGATTGGAACTTTGACTTATATTGATCCAGGAACAAAAGTGTATGGAGCACTTGGACATGAGATTTTAGAAAGCACGAGTACAAAACAAGTTGAGGTTAAGACGGGGTCTATTTTTGAAAGTGAAGTAACAAGTATTCGTAAAAGTAGTACGGGAAATGCTGGAGAAAAAAATGCTGAATTTTTTATTCGCAATACATATGGAGATTTAAGAATTAATACAAATCATGGTATCTATGGTGTGTATTCATCTAATATGAATGAAAATACTATTGAAGTTGGTTCTAAAGATGATGTGCGAGTTGGTGAAGCTTCTATTTATACAGTTTTAGATGGCAATGAGAAGAAAGAATACACCATTGAGATTACAAGTATTCAAGAGTTTAGTGATGTTAAAAATATATCTTTCCAGATTACGGATGAAGAGCTTTTACAAAAAGCTGGTGGAATTATTCAAGGTATGAGTGGCTCCCCTATTGTTCAAAATGGTAAACTTATAGGTGCAGTTACTCATGTAATTGTCGATAATCCAACGACTGGATATGGAATATTTATTACAACGATGCTTGAAACTGGGGATGATATTTTAGAATAATTTAAAAGGGGGCTGTAATGAAATGAAGTGATTTCATTACAGCCTTTTTCAATTTAATAAAATAATAAAAACGCTAGAAAAATAAATCTCTAATGTATTTTTGTAATACATTCTAACTCAATCATGACATATGAGTAATAACAAATATAATTACAAAAGCACTTTATTTTTTACAAACAATTTGAAATATAAAAGAAAAGAGGCTGTTATTAAAAATTCATTTCATTACAGCCCCTTTTAATATTTTTTATATTGCAGTTTTTTTCAAGGAATTTTCATTTAACACGCGAATTTCTTTTTCACTTAAACCGGTAGCCTCTAAGATGTCTTTCCTATTCATCTTTTTGGATAGCATCCACTTTGCTATTTCTATTTTGGTTTGTTTTTCTCCAAGTTGCTGGCCAAGTTCTTCGCCTTCAGCTTTTGCTTCCATAATTAAGGTATTGCGAATCTTTTCTTCTTCTTGTTCTTTCGTTAAATACTCCCGAAATCTTGGATCTTCATTGACTCTCTCTAATTCTTCCATATATTTTTTCACCAACCTATCTTTTGTTTTAGAATATAATTTTTCCAATTCTTCTAATGGTAATCCAAGCATGATAATATACTTGTACTCTTGTATTTTCTCTTCGTTTTCATCATACCAAAATCTGACTATCCTGTCTATATTTACCTCATAAATAAAGGCATTTTGGACAAATAGAAGTTGATCGTCGTCCTGAATTTTGTAAACTCGACATTCTTTTGGATCTTTATGAATGCCACTTGTAAAGTTTAACTGTAGAAACTGGGTTACTTCATCATAGACTTGACCTGTGCCAACATAATGAGATACCATATCACTAAAAAAAGCAAAGTTGCGCGCTCGGATATACTTTTGATTCGAGGAATTCACTTCTATTCCTATGAGTCCTGAATACGTTTCTAATAGAACATCGAGTGTTTTTCTTCTAACCGAAACATTTCCTTCGATTCTTTCTGTATTTAAAAGAGTCACTTTACTAAAACTTATTTTTAGAGAAGTATACAGTAAAATAGACAATAAATCTTTATTTTCTTCTTTTAAAAAGATTTCTTTAAAAACGCGATCATTCATGCCCAGATAAAATGTCTTTTTAGAAACTTTCATCTTGTCACCTCCTTGGCTATCATAAAGCAATGGGAGGTTTTGTAAGGTTTTGTCGAAAGAATGCAAAAAAAATAGTCCATGTATAATGGACCACTATATTTTTAGTATTGTTTTCCAAAATAGATTTTATGTTTAGCTTTTTTTCCACAGTAAGCACATAGGCCAGTATCAATATCTTCTTTAATGCAACGGCTTTTTAAACCGGTCTCTTCTTTAATTTTATCTTCACATGCTGTCTTTCCACACCAGGGAATAAGAATAAAGCCTGGTTTTTCTTTCGCTGTTTTTAGGAACTCTTCTTTATTGTTTACTTCATAAATCATGGAGTCACGACGTTTTAAGGCTCTATTGTACATATCTTTTTGAATAATTGGTAAGAGGCTTTTGATCTCTTCAGTTACATCTTCTAATTTTACTGCTTTTTTTTCAAGTGTATCACGTCTCGTGATAGTTACTTCATTCTTTTCTAAATCTCTTAGTCCAACTTCAATACGTAATGGGATACCTCTTACTTCGGCTTGAGCAAATTTGTAGCCTGGTGATTTTCCTGAACGATCTATTTCAAAAGGAATATCTTCTGGTAATTCGTGAGTTAGATTATCAATTACTTTATTAACTTCTTCATTTTCTTGAATAGGAATAAAAATCACTTTTATTGGGGCGATAGCAGGAGGAAGAACAAGACCATGATTATCACCATGAGTCATGATTAGAGCTCCAATCATTCGTGTTGAAACTCCCCAGCTCGTTTGAAAAGGTGTTTTCCATGTATTATCTGCATCTAAGTATTCAATATGAAAAGCTTTGGCAAAATGGTCCCCAAAATAGTGGCTAGTACCGTTTTGTAAGGCTACTCCATCATACATCATTGCTTCTAAAGTATAGGTTTCTTCAGCACCGGCAAATTTTTCTTTTTCTGTTTTCTTACCTGTAATGACCGGTAAAGATAGAACGTTTCGTTGGAAGTCTTCGTAAACTTTAAACATTCTAAGTGTCTCTTGTTTGGCTTCTTCAGCAGTGCGATGTAAGGTATGTCCTTCTTGCCAAAGAATCTCCCTACTTCTTAAAAAAGGTCTTGTTGTTTTTTCCCAACGAACTATGGTGCACCATTGATTATATAGAATTGGTAAATCACGATAGGATTTAACAATGTTTTTAAAGTGCTCACAAAATAGAGTTTCACTGGTTGGACGGACACACATTCTTTCTTCTAAAGGTGTATCTCCTCCATGTGTGACCCAAGCTACTTCTGGGGCAAAGCCTTTAACATGCTCTTTTTCAATATTTAATAGTGATTCTGGGATAAACATAGGCATTTGAACATTTTGATGACCTAGTTTTTTAAATTCTCTATCCAGAATTTTTTGAATATTTTCCCAGATTGCATAGCCATAAGGTCTTATTATCATACTTCCTTTGACTGAAGAATAGCTTACTAAGTCAGCTACACGAACGACATCGGTATACCAACTGGCAAAGTCTTGATCACGATCAGTAATTTTTTCAACTGTTTTAGCCATTTGTATCCCCCTCATCTGTTTTAAAGTCTTGAAGTTCACCATTTTCCCCAATAATTTTATTGACTTGTTCTGTTGCTTTATCTAACTTTTCTTGGCATAATTTCACTAAATTCATGGCATCTGTGTACTTAGTGATAGCTTCTTCTAAAGGAATATTTCCACTTTCCAAATCTTTTATAATGACTTCTAAATCTTTTAATGCACTTTCAAATGTAATTTCTTTCATTCATAATCTCCTTTACTTCTACTTTCATTTTTCCTTCACTTAAACGAACAGATAAATTATCCTTAACATTTACTTCGTGAATACTTTTGATAATGGTATTTTCTTTATAAATTACCGAGTAACCTTTATCTAAAATATTTAATGGATTGACTAATTTTACTGTTTGAATAATATTTTGAATTTTTTGATTATTTTCTTTTAGTATTGTTTGAATGGTTTTGTCTAGATTTATCTTTAATGTGTCTAGCGTACTAGTTTGTTCTTTATATAATATGTTTGGATTTTGCAAAATATAGCTATTTTTTATCTCCTTTAAGGAATTTGTTTTTCTTTCTATAAATCGTTGAATAGCTTTATAGATATCTTCTGTCATTGTATCTAGACGTTGTATTTTCATTTCGTATAAAACCATGGGATTTTTTAAGATATAGTGTTTTTTGAGACTATCTAAAGCGTGTTTAGATCGTTCAATTTTGGCATGAAACAGATGGGTAATTTCACTTTGCTTAGAGGCAAAAAGAGAGGCCACTTCATCTGTTGTCGGGACAGCCATTTCAGCAGCACCAGTGGGTGTCGGGGCTCGTCTATCGGCAACATAATCGGCAATGGTAAAATCGATTTCATGACCAACAGCACTGATAATAGGTGTTTGGGCATTATAGATTGCCCTGGCAACGATTTCTTCATTAAAGGCCCATAGATCTTCTATGGATCCCCCACCCCGTCCAACAATTAAGACATCTAAATTATAGGAATCAGCCATTTTTATTTTCCTAGCAATATCATTGGCTGCTGAGACACCTTGGACTAAAGCTGGAAATAAAATCGTCTTACATAACGGAAAACGTCTTTTAATTGTACTCAATATATCTTTGATGGCTGCACCAGTAGGTGCCGTGACAATTCCTATTTTAGTAGGAAATTTGGGAAGAGTTTTTTTATGATTTGGATCAAATAAACCTTCAGCTTGTAGTTTCTTTTTTAGTTTTTCAAATTCAATATAGAGATTTCCTAGACCATCTTGTTCCATTTTATCAATATAGATTTGATAGTTACCCCCATTGGGATAGACACTGATTCGCCCAGTAACTAGGACGTTCATTCCATCTTCAGGGACAAAGGTTAGGGATGAAGCTGCACTGCGAAACATAATAGCGCTAATTCTCGAGTCATCATCTTTTAAAGTTAAGTATAAATGCCCTGAAGTATGATGTTTAAAATTACTAATTTCCCCTTTTAAATAAACCTTTTTTAGGTAGGTATTGCTATCAAACATATTTTTAATAAATTGGTTTATGGCCGTGATTGTAATGTATTCTGGAGCCATATAAGCCTCTTTTCTATTCTTCTTTTAAGTACGCATCTAAACATGCATTGATCATTTGAGCTAGTTCTTTGTCTGTGTATGTTTTAGCAAGCTCAACTGCTTCATTGATCACGACTACCGGTGGAGTATCCATATATTTTAATTCATAAAAAGCCATGCGTAAAATAGCCGCGCCAGCTTTATCTAAACGAGATATATGCCAATCTTTTAAATATTTATTAGCTAAATTATCTAACTCTTCTAAATGACTATCTACTCCTTCAACGATTTCTTTGACAAAATCATTACTTACTTCTAAATTTTCTTTTAACACATTGTCTATTTGGACATCTAATTTGTTTTGTTTTAAAATATCTATTTGATATAAACAAGTCATACAAACTTTTCTTGCTTCACTACGACTAAGCATCTAAATCACCTTCATTCCTCATTATTTTATCAAAAAAAACTAGGTTATACTAGTTTTTTTACACAATTTTTGGGCTGTAGACATTACTGGAGATAATCCAAAGTAAAAACAAGTCCATGCATAGCTTTGAGATTGGGCTAAAAAGGAAATTTCTGTTTGCAAATATGCTATATCACGTTTTAAAATGGCTTCGTTTAAGCGATGGTAAAAGTTTTGCTTGGCTTTGTATTCTTGATATATTTCACTGTCGCATTTGTCTTCTCGAAAAACATATTCAGCTTCTTTACCATGAATTAATTTACCTTCATCATCTATTCCTAAGACGACTTGATAGTAAAAGATGTTTTGTTCATGAAAATCTTCTAGAATTTTTTGCATTACGGGCAAGTCTTTTAAAGGCTTATTTAATCTGCCAATGGGCATTTCTAGATATTTCTTTAAAATGCGTTTAGGAATACTTAAATATAGTTCTAGATAGTTTTGCATAGCTATTTCATAGGTTTCTGATTGTAGGATTTTTAAAATGGTTTGTTTCGCCGCGAGATTATTTATTTTAGCTTCGGTTGTTAGATCTGGTAAGCCTAAATGATTAATGATATAGATTTTTTGTGTTTCCAATGATATCACCTATCATTATTTATGATTTTTTTCTTCATTTAATGCTTCTTTTAATTCATATAGGAAGTTAATCGCTTCCATTGGAGTCATTCTTAAGATGTCGGCTTTTTCTAGTTTGTCATGGATTGGATCGCTTTTTTTGTCTTCAGGAAATTCCATGACAAATTGAATTTGTTTTTCTTCGTGTACTTTTTTCTTGCCACCTTCATGGGAAGTGAGAATTTCTTCAGCGTGTGAGATAATCTCTGAAGGTAATCCAGCTAGTTTGGCAACATGAATACCGTAACTTTTATCTACGGCTCCGTTTTTAATTTTATGTAAAAATATGAGGTTGCCGTTTTCTTCGACAGCACTGACATGAACATTTTTAATAGCCGGGATTTTACTTTCCATAACGGTTAGTTCATGATAATGGGTTGAAAATAAAGTCTTACATTTGATATGGGTAGAAACATATTCTAAGATCGCTTCAGCAAGGCTCATTCCATCATAAGTAGCTGTTCCACGACCAAGTTCATCAAATAAAATTAGACTGTTTTCGGTAGCATGACAGATCGCATTTTTGGCTTCTTTCATTTCGACCATAAAGGTTGATTCCCCACTGACTAAGTCATCACTGGCCCCGATACGAGTAAAGATTTGATCAATAATTGGCAGATTGGCACTGGAAGCTGGGACGAAAGAACCCATTTGAGCCATGATAATAATAATGGCTAATTGACGCATATAAGTGGATTTACCACTCATGTTAGGACCGGTGATTAAAAGAGTACAAATGGATTCATCCATAATGCAGTCATTAGACACATATTCTTTATTGCTTACTTTTTCAATAACTGGATGACGACCATTTTTTATTTCAATTTTATGTGTATTGTTTAAGGTTGGTCTTACTAAGTGATATTCTTCGGCATCGACAGCCAAAGCACAAAGAGTATCCAGTTCGGCTAAGACATTTGCCGTATCCGTAAGTGCTAAAATATTTTTTTTGATCTCTTCTTTGATTTCACAGAATAACTGATATTCTAAATCAATAATTTTTTCTTCAGCATTTAAGATAAGGGCTTCTTTTTCTTTTAATTCTGGACTGATATAACGTTCACAGTTTGTAAGTGTTTGTCTTCTTTCCCAATGAAGTTCTTCAGGAACATTATTGATTTGACCTTTGGGAATTTCAATGAAGTAACCAAAAACTTTATTGAACCCTACTTTGAGATTTTTAATACCAGTCTGTTCTTTTAAACTTGCTTCAATGTTGGCAATGAAAGTTTTCCCCCCACTGCGGATACTTCTTAATTCATCTAATTCTTTATTATATCCTTCTTTGATCATTGATCCTTCTTTTACCGTAATTGGAGGATTTTCAGCGATAGCACTTTCAAGTAAGTCAAAAAGGTCTTGATGCGTTTTTAAATCCATTTCAAAATGGAGTTCTTTGATGATTTCTTTAATACGCGGAAGAACTTTTAAACTTAATTTTAACTGCAATAAATCTCTAGCATTTAAAGAACCACAAGTTACCTTTCCACAGAGGCGTTCAATATCATAGATTTCATATAAACAATCGCGAAGTTCATCTTTTAAGATAAATTCAGAATTTAATATTTCTATTTCATCATATCTTTTTTCGATTAGTTCTTTATTTTTTAAAGGGTTCATTAGCCATTGTTTCAGCTTACGTGAACCCATGCTTGTTTTGGTCTTATCTAAAAGCCATAGTAAAGAATATGTTCGTTCTTTTAAGCGTAGAGTTTCCACTAATTCTAAATTACGAACGGTATGAATATCCATCATCAAATAATCATCAGGAATGACAACTTCAGCCGGTTTTAAATGACTCAAGTCTTTTAATTCTTTGACGACAAGATAATACATTAAATGTTTGATTGCTTCTATGTAATGAGGATCTTCTAAATGCTCATAGACTCTTTCATACTTTTCTTCTAAGAGTTCATCACTGAAAGAGACTTCAATACCATAGTTTCCTTTTAAAGCTGCGAGTAGTTCATAATCTAAATCCTTTTTGACCACTAATTCTAAGATATTTAAGTTTAAGATGGTACTAATTAACTCTTCTTTTTGATGAGGAAGGATTGAAACATAGATACTTCCAGTTGAAATATCGGCATAACAAATGGTATACATATAAGAAAAGTCTAGGATACTTGCAATATAATGGTTACTATGTTCATTTAAAAGTTCTAAATCAACAACAGTCCCTTTACTAATGACTTGGATTACACCTCGTTTGACCATTCCTTTGGTATTTTTCGGATCTTCTAATTGTTCACAGATCGCTACTTTATAACCTTTGTTTACTAATTTTTCAATATAAGGCTTTACAGAATGAAATGGCACACCACACATCGGTACTCGTTCTTCTAAACCAGCATTTTTACCCGTTAAAGTCAATTCTAGTTCCCGAGATGCAGTTATACCATCTTCAAAGAATAATTCATAAAAGTCACCAATTCGATAGAAAAGTAGTTCTTCTTCATGTTCTTTTTTGATATCTAAATACTGTTTCATCATTGGACTTAATTTATCATAATCTACTTCATTACGTTTCACTTTTACCACCCGTGCCTAAATTATAACACAGCTAAAACCGAAGTAAAGAAAAAGAATAGTTTTTTCCTATTCTTCAGCTAATTTATCACAGATAAGAGAAGTTATTTCCGTTGGATTATCAATTGGAAGACCTTCAATAAGTCTAGCTTCAGCATATAAAATCTTTGTATAATCTTTTAAAGCGTCTTTATCCGTTTCATAAAGATGTTCGAGCTTTTTTGCAATTTTATGATCTTTATTGATTTCTAAGACTTTCTCAGCTTTAATTTGTTCATCTGTTGGCATTGCATTAATAACTTTTTCCATTTCAATTGAAATATTACCTTCACTCACTAAACATACAGGATGTGATTTCAAACGATTTGTAAAACGAACTTCTTTGATATCCGGTAATGTTTCTTTCATCATAGTAAACATATCTTTGTTGTCTTCATTTAATTTTTTGACCTCTTCTTTTTCTTCATCCGTATCTAAATTCAAATTATCTTTAGCCACATTTAAGAATTTTTTCTCTTCGTATGTCATCAAGGTTTGAAGAGCAAACTCATCGACATAGTCTGTACAATAAAGAATTTCGTATCCTTTATCTTTTACTTGTTCTACTTGAGGAGTTAAATCAATTTTACCCGTTGTCTCACCACAAGCATAATAAATACCTTCTTGGCCCTCTTTCATACGACTGACATATTCTTGTAAAGTAACCACTTTCTTTTCTTCAGAAGAATAAAATAGTAATAGATCTTTTAGTTTATCTTTATTCATTCCGAATTGATCGTAGATACCGAATTTAAGATTTGCTCCAAAGGCTTTAAAGAACTTTTCATAGTCTTCGCGATTTTCTTTCATCATACTTGTAAGTTCTTTGATTAATTTTGTTTCAATATTTTTAGCGATAAGTTTTAAGTTTTTATCTTGTTGTAAAATTTCTCTAGAAATATTCAAAGATAGATCGGGAGAATCAACAACACCTTTGACAAAACTAAAATAGTCTGGAAGCAAATCGCTACAAGATTCCATAATCAAAACGCCATTTGAATAAAGTTGTAAGCCTTTTTCATAGTTTTTCGTATAAAAATCATATGGAGCATGAAATGGAATAAAGAGTAAAGCGTTGAAACTTACTAATCCTTCGGCGCTTGTATGAATGACTTTCAATGGTTTTTCATAATCCATGAATTTATCGCTGTAAAAAGTATCATAGTCTTCTTGTTTTATTTTCTTTTTATCTCTTTTCCATAATGGAACCATATCATTTAAAGTTTCAAGTTCAGTATGTGTTTCATATTCACTATCACTACCCTCTTTTAAATGTTGATGCGTAACTTCCATTTTAATTGGGTAAGTAATATAATCCGAATATTTACGAACGAGACCCTTTAGACGATAATCTTCTAAGTATTCACTGAAAGAATCATCTTCTGTATCTTCTTTTAATGTTAAAATGACATCGGTACCATAGCTATCCTTTACTGCCTTTTCAATTGTATAGCCATCAATCCCACTTGAAGTCCAACTATAGGCTTCATCACTGCCATAAGCACGGCTTATCACTTCTATTTTTTGACTAACCATGAAAGCAGAGTAAAAACCAACACCAAACTGGCCAATGATATCAATATCTTTTTTATGTTCATTTTCTTCTTTGAAGTTTAATGAACCACTTTTAGCAATTGTCCCTAGATTATTTTCTAGTTCTTCTTTACTCATACCACATCCATTATCAGAAATGGTTAAAGTTCTTGCATCTTTATTTGGAGTAAGACGAATTTCAAAATTCTTTTTGTTTACTTTAATATCTTTATTTGTTAAAGATTCGTAGTGCAATTTATCAATTGCATCACTTGCATTAGAGATAATCTCTCTTAAAAATATTTCTTTATTTGTATAAATGGAATTAATCATTAAATCCATTAATTTTTTTGATTCAGCTTTGAATTGTTTTTTAGCCACATTTATTCCTTCTTTCTACGTTATTGTTATAGCACAATTTATTAGCACTGTCAAGGCTTAAGTGCTAGTTCTAATTCAAAAGAAGAATCTAGCTTACACACTAGATTTACTTTATGCAGAGTTTAAAATACTCCATTCCAAGAAGGATCAGTTGGTTTATTGGCAGGACAATCGTAAAACATATAAGAAACTCCCGCACCAGACGCATGAACAAACTTAGCCCCATAGGTAATATTATTTAAGCTAGATGAATAACAAAACATTCGATTCATGCTAGTAACACGACCAGTGTCAAAGCCACTTAAATCTAAACTTGTTAGGGAGGTCATGCCATAAAACATCTGAGTCATATTCGTGACATTCGAGGTATCAAAACTACTTAAATCTAATTTGGTTAAGGATTTCATATTAGCAAACATCCAATTCATATCTGTAACATTCGAAGTATCAAATGAACTTAAATCTAAAGTAGTTAAAGATGATACACTATCAAACATCTGACTCATATCCGTGACATTCGAAGTATCAAAACCGCTTAAATCTAATTCGGTTAAGGATGACACATTATAAAACATATTACTCATATTTGTGACATTCGAGGTATCAAAACGGCTTAAATCTAAAGTGGTTAAATTCGTATCACAAAACATATAACTCATATCCGTAACATTTGAGGTGTCAAAGGAACTCAAATTTAATTCTATTAGAGAATCCATATCAGAAAACATATAAATCATATCCGTAACATTCGAGGTATCAAAAGAGCTTAAATCTAAAGTAGTTAAAGATGATACACTATCAAACATAGCGCTCATATCCGTGACATTCGAGGTATCAAATGAATTCAGATCTAATTCAGTTAAAGATTCCATACCACTAAACATACCACTCATATTTGTGACATTCGAAGTATCAAATGAACTTAAATCTAAAGCAGTCAAAGATGATACACTATAAAACATATAACTCATATCAGTGACATTTGAAGTATCAAAATTACTTAAATCTAAAGCAGTCAAAGATGATACACTATCAAACATATCACTCATATTGGTTACATAACTTGTGTCTAGATTTTGAAGGTTATTTATTTCTGTTAAGTTCATAAGCACGCCAAATAACCATGAACTATCATAATTGGCATACACTTTGCCATTAGACTGGATGTACATATCATAAGCTGGGATAGTACCAAGTGCTTCATCTTCAAGAGTTCCATTTTCTACAAGATAAGCCATGACACTACCATCTTGATTTGCTGAAATATCATAAGTGTATGCTACATCCTCTTTGGGGTTTAAAGTACTCTCAAAAGTAATCGTTTTAATATTTAGATTATGTTGCCAAAAAGAATCACTAATGATTTGCATTGTATCTGGATTTATATTGCCTTCTCCAGTTTCTGGATCAAGTGTAAAGTCTTTAGCCATGATCATATTACTTGGAGTTTCTCTATAAGCACTTATAATAGAGATCTTACCATTATATGTTGCATTCATAACTTCATCAATAACTGGTGTATCATATTCTAACCATAATCTTAATTCAAACGTTTTACTCATCTTTCCTTGAATGATTCCTGTATCTAATTTATAAGCTTTTATAGCCCCATCAATTGTAGTACCCACTTCATAGTCACTTGTTAAGTTATTCGTACTAATATTACTACTATCTTTCTCAATTAAGTTAGCTTTAAGGTATTCCTCTGGTAAAACTTTGACGCTTCCTTCTTGACCCATTGTCTCTAAGTTAATTTGATAGCTTGCTGGACTATCACATGTATTTTCTATTGTAAATGTATATGGAGCTAATGAGGATCCTTCACTATCCGTAATGGGATAAGCTTTTTGTAAGTTAATATCATTACTATCTGTAAAAGTAATGTTGAAACAATCTGTAGTCACAACATTAGTGCCACTTTGTTGTAATGTAAGTTGCCAATAAGCATAAGATATACCTACAAATACACAAACAAGAAGAACTATACCCCCAATAAGAAAATATCTACTTTTATCTTTGATCATACTACTCACTCCTATTTCTATTATGGTTCATACTATCGTATTTATTACGATAATTATTATATCAAAAAAACAACTGTAAAGTGAATTTACAATTGTTTGACATTTTTTAAAATAATTGAACAATATAGTTGAATTTATCATAAAAGAAGAAGACAATGCATAAAGCTCCGATTAGAAATGGCCCATATGGGACTTCTCTTTGTTCAGAATGGAATAAGCTAAATGTTGCATATGGTAAGGCAAGAAACGTTGATAGGACTAAGGCTATTAAAGCATGTGGGATACCTAGGATTTGACCAAACAGAAAGGCTAGTTTAATGTCTCCTCCTCCTAAAGCGTCTCTTTTAAACATCCATTTGCCAAGAAAACCTATGAAAAGCATAAGGAGAAATAGAAATAAACCATTTAATAAAGATAGTCCTGCATCTTTTAAACTAAAATAATGCCATTTTAGGAAGAATACTGTTATCATGGTGATAAGTAATGGTGAGTCTAGGATGATCATATGGGTAATGTCTGTCCAAAAGATTAAGACAAATAATGAAATTAAAAGTAAGGATACAAAGAAGTTATAGGAAAAGCCAAAGTATAGATATGAAAACATAAAAGATAAGGCCATAAAGATTTCGACGATGAAGCTGGTGATAGGAATATGTTTATGGCATTTATGACATTTTCCTCTTAGTATGATGTAAGATAAAATAGGTATAAGTTCCCACCAAGATAAAGTATGGTTACAGGAATCACAATGGCTTCGAGGTGTAATTATAGATTTGTTTTCAGGTAGTCTTGTGGCGAGGACTCCATAAAAGGAAGCGAGGACGCTTCCCAGTATAAAGAAAAAGGTTACATATACTGCTTGCATAATTACACTCCCATCTCACTATATAGGCCAAACATTGGCAACAGTACTGCCATGATAATAACACCTACTATTCCGGCTAAAAGGCAGATTGTTATTGGTTCGATAAAGGCTTTTAAGCTACCAACCATGCTACGATGTAGTTCTTGATAATATGTACTTACTTTAAACATCATTTCAGCAAGTTGGCCAGTGGATTCACCAGTTTGAATCATAAAGTATGCTACATCTGGAACTGCCCATTGATTTTCAAAGGCAAGACTAATTCGTTCCCCTTTAACGATATTGTCAATAGTATTATACATGATTTCTTTGTAGATTTCATTATTGGTGATCTTACTCAATATGGTAATACTATCTGTGATAAATACGTTGTTTCTTAGTAATGATGCAAAAGTTTTAGAAAAGATAGTCATTTCATTGTAGATCATAATTTTGCCAATAACAGGGGTTTTCATTAGTATTGTTTGAATAGTTTTACGGAAGGCTTTAATTTTTTTGTAGGCTACAGCAAGGGCGACAACAATGAGAATGATAACTAATAGTAGATAGATGACGTTTGCTTGAAGAAATGTACTTATGTTTAAAATGGCTAAAGTAATACCGTTTAGTTCAGCTCCGGCGTCTGCATAAATATCAACGAATTTTGGAACAACCCAGACCATAACAAAGGTAATAACTGCCAAACTGAAGATGAGGATAATTGTTGGGTATGTTAAAGCAGATACCATTTGTTTACGTGTTTTTTCAATTTCCTCGTAGTACGTGGCCATATCTTCCAAGGTTTCTTGAAGTTCACCAGTTGCTTCAGCTGCGCGAATCATATTAATTAATAAAGCAGGAAACATGTTTCCTTGTTTATCTAAAGCTGCCGAAAAAGATTCTCCCATTGTGAGTTCGTAAATAATAGATTGAAAAGCTCTTTTATAAGCAGACTTTTTACTCATCTGCATGTTTAGTATTTTAATAGAATCTGTCAGCGTAATACCACTTTTTATATATGTGGATAGTTGGGTCAACCAGAAGAGTAAATCTTTATTTTTCATTCGGACAGCGAAAAGGCTAGATTGGCCATAGATAAAATCTATATATTTGTTTGAATCAATTTTATATACTTCATAACCATCTTGGATTAAAAAAGTATGGACGTCTAGTTTAGATAGACCATTAATGGTTCCAGTTTCTAGTTTACCATCTTTATTTTTAGCTGTGAATCTAAAGACTTTAGGTTCTTTGACGCGGATTCCCCCCTGCCCTTTTAACTCTTCTTGGAGTTTTGCTTTTTCTTTTTCAAGATTTTCCATTTTGCGTTTCATCATTTTGGTGTTTTTCAATAAGTCATTTATATCCATGTTTAAGGCACTTTTTTTGTTTGGATCTTTAGTATTTTTGGCTTTTTCGGTAATTTTTTTGGTTTCTTTATAAGCTTCATCTACTTTGCCACTCATTTTTTGCCAGGCATATACGGGCATGTCTTTAAAAACAAAAAGAAAACCACGCCAGGCACATTTAAAAATATAAAGAATTAATTCAAAGATGATTTTAAAGGACATAAACAGGCCTAAACCTGGATATTTTAATGGTTTTAAAGGCGAATTTTCGACATTCTGATTCATAGTATCACTCTTCCTCTATCTTAGATAAGTATAACATAAGTTTATTTTTAACTCAACATAGCTAGGGCTCTTTTTTCTTGATTTTGCTTATTTTCAATAGCAATTCTTTGAACAACAAAGAGCATTAAGATAACATTCATATTAAATGATCCTCCGTAACTCAAGAATGGAATTGGGACACCCGTTAAAGGGATAAGGGCTAAGGATCCCATAAAGTTGATGAGTAAATGCAGGAGTAAGTAGATGAATGTACCATAGCAAATTAAGGCGTTGCGAATATTGTCCGCAGATTTAGCTATTTTTAGGATGCGATATAACATGTAGGCGTATCCAAAGATGACCAGTATTCCAACCATAAGGCCTAGTTCTTCTACTAATATTGGGAAGATGAAGTCTGTATGGGCTTCAGGTAAGTATAGATATTTCTGGCTAGAGTTTCCTAAGCCTACACCAAATAAACCACCATTGTGATAAGCGATAAAACCGTTGCATACCTGATAACCTGTGTCTTCAGTGTATCTTTGGCAAGGGTTTGCGAATTTTAATCGAGATAATTGAGCACTGTTAAAGATGTCTGAACCACTATAAAGTAAGGCTATGACGGCAACGATAAGGCCTATACCAATATACTTGATAACGTTTACTTTATTTTTTTCTTCAAAGGGAACTTTTAAAAAAGTAAAAAAAACAATGCCTGCAATGATGGCTGCTCCACCAAAATCTGGTTGTTGGGCAACGAAGAAGAAGATGATAACAGCAATCAATATAGGAATAAAATTATGAGTAAATGGTTTATGTTTTTTGATGCTTTTTTCATAAAAGACTCCCATATATATGATCAAAGCTGTCTTGGCAAATTCCGTTGGTTGTAGATTAAAAAAATACAAGTCTATCCAACTTTGTGCGCCGCCGGCAACAAAACCATAACTAAAAACGTAAAATAGTAAGGCTATAACGATAGCAAGGTAAAATGGAGCAAGATATTTATATTTTTTAGTTGGTAATTTTAAGATAAAGAAAATGCCTAAAATAAATGAAAAGACGACAAAGATAACTTGGCGAATGAAAAAGTATGATGGTGAGACTTGGTAACGTAGCACGGCTGAAACACTTGAGGCACTTAAAATCATCACTACACCTAGAATACTGTAGACAATCATTAAGATAAAAAGAGGTTTATCTATTTTCTGGAATAAAGATTTCATTCTACCACCAGTATAATGATATCATAAAAGTTATTTCTGAGGGAAGAACTTTTCCTATTTTTTAATGTCAAATATTGAAAAGATTAATAAACTATAGTAGATAGATTAGGAGGGTAATATATGTATTATTACGGAAATAATGGCTACTATGGTGGTAACTATGGGTATCAAATGCCATGCTGTAATACAGGCTATGCTGGATATACATCAGGTTATGGTGCTGGTGCAGCAATATGGATTGTGTTATTCATTCTTTTAGTCATCATCATAGGTGCTGGTTGGAGTTTTAATAACAACCATAATTAATTCATTAGAAGAAGGCTAGTTCCTTCTTTTTTGTGTGGCTAATGAAGCAATGGCAAGGGCGTCTTCTAAGGTATCACTGGAAGCACAGAATAAGTTTTTATGACAAAAGCGGAACGTTTTAATACCAGTCTTTGTAACTAATTCTTCTTTCGTTAAACCACCCCACTCGCTTGGAAAATCAAGGCGGTTTTCATAAGTATCTAAGGCTTTATGAACAGTTTGAATGGAATAACCTCCTCGATTTGAGGGTGTGATTACAAAGAGAATATGACTTGCTTTAGGGTTTGAGGAGGTAATGATAAAGTCCATGAAAGGCATATATTTTTCTAAGACAAGAATTGCACTTTCAGACTTAGCAATGGCATTTTCAACAAAAGATTTGGCTTTGATTTTGTCTAGTATTCTTTGTTCGATGCGATTGTATATGGCTCTAGCTATAGATATACATTCTAAAAAGCAAAGGTTTGAGTCTTTGTCTTCACACCAAGTTTTGTTAAATAAAGCTATGATGTCAGATATGGTTGTTATTTTATAAGAACAATTGATTTCTGGGAATATTCCATTGTCTATCGCGTCAATTTGATAGACAAATTCATTTAAGTACATCTGATATACTTCTTCGACATTAGCTGAACAAAGTTTTTTTAAATAATCCCGGCCAAAATGTTCAAATAGTAAACCAAACGAACAGTACTTTATACCGTTTGCTCTTGTTTTGGCCTCTTTTTGATGATGATCAAATTTACCTAAGCCAATATCATAAACAATCTTATCTTCTAATTTCATGTCACTAGTAATTTCATTAGTACGATAAAGATGGATATTTTGAAATACTTTTTCTAAAAAAACAGTAGCAAAGATGTCATCTGCATGAAAAGTTCCTGCATGGGTGATGCAGTTGGCATCGGTTAGATTTTCTTTTATTTCAATCATTTTAAGCACCTTCTTTCTCTATATTATAACAGATTTTTGACAATTCAGTTATTTTATGATATATTTTATACCTGTAGGGGGTAACAATATGAAAAATGATTTACTTGCTATGAAAGTTCTTGACTTTAGAATTTTGACTGCTAATGAACCTTGGGAAGAACATTTGGATTGGATTCGAGAGTTTATTGTTAAGCATTATAAGAGTGATGACGAAGATTTGTTTGAACTTGAGGATTTTATTCAGGAAGCTATGCTTCTACTTTATCAAAATTTTTCTGTGGAGAATTTTACGAAAGAAAAGTTTTTTGACGATCTTAAGAGAGTTTATAGCACAATGAAGAAAACACAAGAATTCAGTAAGCCTATACTTGGTCAAGATTGTTTTTATGTGATTGCTCTTGAAAAATTAGAATTACCTTTACTTGTTCAAAGGGCTTTGCGTGTATTACCTAATGACAAGAAAATATTAGTTGCAAAAAAATTTGGGCTTCAAAATACTCAACCTTTGACGTCTCATGAATTGAGCTTATTAACCGATTTACCAATTTCGTCTATTAAAAGCCGTCTATCTACTTCGTTAAATATGTTGTATAAGACTTCTGCTTTAAATTTTTATCGCCAACCATCTGTTGAGGAGGTTTATACACCTTACCAGCGCTTTATTTATTCTTTTGCAATAGTAAATATAAAATGGAATGTATGTTCAAGACAGGAGCTAGATTGCTTCTTTTATCAGCGTGAAATCAGCGATTATGTTGCTACTGTTTATCGAGAACTTGCTAAAAGTATTTATAAACAAAAGGAATATAAAGCTTTTTACCTTTCTTTTAAAAATGATTGGGATTATATACAAGAGAAGCAAAATTTGAGTCGGAAAAGGGTTTATTTTTAAAAACTTTTTTGGATAACAGGAAAGTAATAAAATTAGCCCGCCATTCAGTATTGACAAACATGCGTTTGCATTATATAATTTGGCTAATCAGGTGGGAGTTGTCAGATGAGCTTATCCATTTAGGTTGTATCCAACATATGAAAAATTACGGAATAAGAAAGTATAAATGTCCTGTATGTGGGATTCAGAAAGTACGGGGGCGACGCATCACGAGTATGGTCTCTGTAAAAAGAGAAATGGGCTACCGTGAGGTACTCCAAGGGAAGAAATATTACTGTTTTGAAGAGGTGGACTATGGAATTACCAAAAATTAAGATCTTAGAAGAGTTTGATAAAAGACTTCGGGAAGTTAGTAAGGAAGCTACTTTTCCTCTTACAGATAAAGATAAGCAAATGATTCAAGATATGATTACTTATTTAAAAATGAGTCAAATAAAGGAATATGAAGAGAAATATCATTTACGTGCTGGTATGGGGTTATCTGCAGTACAAGTCGGGGTTTTAAAAAGAATTTTTGTTATTGTGGAAGAAACTGATGATGGTTTTAAAGATTACATTGTTATTAATCCTAAGCTTTTGTCTCATAGTGAAGAACAGATTTATGTTGGTGAGGGCGAAGGTTGTCTTTCTATTAATCGACCTGTTGAGGGTATTGTGCCAAGGTATGCAAGAATTACGATTGAAGCTTATGATGAAAATGGTAAAAAATATCAGATTCGGGTACGTGAGGATATTGCGATTGCTTTTCAACATGAAATTGATCATTTAAATGGAATTTTGTTTGTTGATAAAATTGATCCTAAAAATCCTTATAAAGACCAAGATAAAATGCGAGAAATTTAAATCTCGCATTTTTTCGTTTTATTTATCTTCTTCTAATTTTACACTGACAATTTTAGAGACACCTTGTTCTTGCATCGTAATACCATATAAAGTTGTTGCATATTCCATTGTTCGTTTTTTATGGGTAATGAGTAAGAATTCACTCTTCTCTTTTTGTTCTTGTAAATAAGCTCCAAAGGTATCGACATTGGCTTCATCTAAGGCTGCTTCTACTTCATCTAAGATACAGAATGGAACAGGATAAACATTTAGAATTGCAAATAATAGTGAAATCGCAGTGAGTGTTTTTTCACCACCAGATAAAAGCTGAATGTTGTTTAGTTTTTTACCTGGAGGTTCGGCAATGATTTCAATGCCTGTTTCTAAGATATTATCAGGATCAGTTAGTTTAAGTAAACCCGTGCCACCTTTAAACATTTTTTTGAATACTTTTTGGAATTCACTTTCGATTTTAGTAAAGGCAACAACAAGTTTTTCTTTCATTATTTCATCCATTTCGGCAATGACTTTATATAATTCATCACATGATTTTTCTAAGTCTGCTTTCTGAGTTGTTAAAAATTCATATCTTTCTTTTATACGGTCATATTCAGCGATGCTACCTAAGTTTACTTCTCCTAAGTCTTTCATTTGTTTTTTCAATGAAGAGACTTTACTACGGGCAATTGCTGGTTCTAGATCTAAAAGATAATCCGTCTTTGCTTTTTCATAAGTAATATGATATTCTTCGCTTAAAATGTTTAGTAAATAATCCATTTTTGTATCTAATTTACCGATCTCAATTTCATGACTCTTCAATTCTGTTTCGATCTTATGGTAAGCACTGTTTTGTTCACGGTAAGCATTTTCTAAAGAGGCTATTTCAGAAGCTATGGTGCTTTTTTGTTTTTGGGCTTCTTCTAGCATTTTAGTAATTTTCGTTTTTTCTATCTCTACTTGTTCTTTCTTTTCCATTGCCTCAAATAAAGATGCTTCAATTGTTCCAGCACTGAGCATATTCGCATTTTTAATTTTGGCACTAGTTTCGTTTAGCTTTTCTTCAAGCATCTTTCGAGCATTTTCTTTTTGATTATAGATTTCTAAAGAGGAATACATTTCTTTTTCAAGTTTAAAGATTTCTTCATTTATTGTTCTTTCCTCTTCAGAGAACGTTTCTTTCTTTTTTTCTAATCCTTTTAGAGAATACTCATTATTTTCTAGTTCGATTTTTAGATTAGCTAGATCTTGACGATCTTTTAAAGTACTATTTTGTCTTTTAAGCGAACCACCGGTGATAGATCCACCTGCATGGAGTATTTCTCCTTCTAAGGTAACAATCCGATAACGATATTGTAAGGCCTTACCTAATTTATTCATGGTTTCAATGTTTTTGACCACTAGAACATTACCAAGTTGATTTTTTATTACAGGTGTATATTTGGAATCATAGGCAATTAGATCACTTGCTATCCCAATATATCCGTCAACTTCTTTGGCTAGGTTTAAGTCACTAGCTGGAATAAAGCGCTCTTTGATAATATTTAACGGGAAAAAGGTGGCACGACCTAGATGATTTTCTTTTAAGTAGTTTACGGCCATACTAGCACATTTTTCATCTTCGGTAATAATAAAGTTCGATGAAGCACCTAAGGCAATGTCTATCGCGACTGTATATAAAGATGGAACATCGATTACTTTTCCAATTGTTCCTAATATTCCTTTTAATCTTGGATGATTAATGACGTTTTTTACAGATGTTGGTAAAGTCATATCTTGTTCTAAGTTGGCTTCTAAAAGGTTTATTTTGTTTCTTAAGATAAATTGGTTTCTAGAAGTGTTATCGTATTCGGCATCTAAATGCTTTTTTTGAATAGTTAATAGACTTTGCCGTTCTTCTAGGTCTCCTAATTCTCTTTTGATTTTATCTACTGTTTTTTTCTTTTCTTCTACTTCATAGGTTACAACCGCTAGTTCTTTTTGAATGGCCAGTTCTGTCTCTTTTAAATTCATTAAATCTTCATCAATTTTTGCTTGATCAATTTCATATTTTTGCCGTTCTAAAAGTAATGTTTTTTCACTATTCAATTTAGCTAGTTCTTCGTTTAAGTCTACGAGCTTTTGATTCAGCATGGCAATTTGTTCATCTAAATGAAGTTGTTCTACTTTTAGTTTTTCGGTTTCAGAATCCTTTTTACCATTTTTAAATTCTAGGGTTTCCTTTTGACTTTCTAAGTCTTTCACTTCTTTTAGTAAGGCATTGTACGTATCATGAATATGGGTGATATCATAGGTTGTCAAGGAAATTTCAAGATCTTCTAGTTCCTTCTTATACTCCAAAAACTTTTTGGCAACAGCACTTTGCTCTTTTAAAGGTTCGACAGTTAAGGCAAGTTCATCGGTTACTAAAGAGACCTTTTCTAGATTGTCTTTGGTTTTTTCTAATTTACGAACACTTTCGTTTTTGCGATTTTTATATTTTAAGACACCAGCAGCACTTTCTAGGATTACGCGACGGTCATAAGGTTTTGAATTGACAATTGATTCAATATTTCCTTGACTAATAATATTAAAAGAATCTACACCTATGCCACTGTCTAAGAAAAGATTAGTAATATCTTTTAACCGAACTTTGGCATTATTAATGTAATACTCATTTTCACCCGTATGATATAAAATTCTTTTTACTTCGACATCTGTCAGATCGGTATTTAAAAAATGGTCAGTATTATCAAATGTCAAGGCTACTTCGCAACGTTTTAAGGGACTGCGAGTTTCGCTTCCAGCAAAAATAACATCGCTCATTGCGCTGCTACCACGAAGACTTTTTACTGATTGTTCTCCTAAGACCCAACGAACTGCATCAACGATATTGCTTTTCCCTGATCCATTTGGCCCGACAATAGCCGTTATGTTACTTTTTAGTTCAATATCAATTTTATCTGCAAAGGATTTAAACCCATATGCGCGAATACTTTTTAGTTTCATATTACTTCGCCCTCTTTTGGTAGGCATCATAGGCAGCTTTTTGTTCTGCTTCTTTCTTGCTCTTGCCTACTCCTGTACCATAGATAATATCATCAATGACAACATTTACAGTAAAAGTTTTGTCATGAGCTGGTCCTTCTTCTTTGACTAGCTCATAGGTTAGACTTTCTTTATCTGTTTGGACCATTTCTTGTAAGGCTGATTTGTAATCCGTTAAAAAAACAGCTTTTTTTTCTATATATGGAACAATAATCTGGTATGCATAGGTTTTAGCAGCATCATAACCCGCATCTAAATATATAGCTCCTAGGACACTTTCAAAGACATCAGCAATAATGGTATCGTTAATGTTTTCTAGTTGTCCGTGCCCAACACGAATATATTTATTTAAGCCTATTTCTTTGGCATATGTTGCTAAGGCATGTTCACAAACGTAACTTGCTCTTATTTTGGTCATATCTCCTTCTTTTAAATCAGTGTTTAAATAAAAATATTCACTTGTAATAACTTCTAAAACGGCATCTCCTAAAAATTCTAAACGTTCATACGATTCTACACGATGTTCATTAGCATATGATGTATGGGTAAAGGCAGTTTGCATTTGCTTAGGATTTTTTAGGTTGATTCCTCGTTGTAGAAAAAAATTTTCAAACTCCATATCTATTACCTCCTTATTCATTATACTACACAAAAAGTTAATTTTCGAGAAAAATTGTAGATTTATGTATTACTTTCCTATTGTACAAGAAAACCTTTTTGTAGTAAAATACCATTAGGTGATAGTTACGAAAAGAGTTTTCATTTTTTTGATTCGCTGTTATCAGATTACGCCTTTAGCAAGTCATAGCTTTTGTCGTTGTATTCCTACTTGTAGTGAGTATACTATTGAAGCAATTAATGAGTATGGTTGTCTTAAGGGTTGTTATTTAGGAATTAAAAGGATATTAAAATGTCGTCCAGGTGGGTTATATGGCTATCAACCTTTAAAAGGAGGTGGAATAGTTGAAAAAGATATTAAGTAGTATTATTTTAGGAGGAATTATTTTACTTTTGACCGGTTGCAACGATTTAGAAAACGCAACGATTTATACCACAGTTTATCCTATTTCATATTTAACTGAGCAATTGTATGGAAGTCATTCCACTACTTCTTCGATTTACCCAGATGGTACGGATGCGGCAAATTACACTTTAACAGATAAACAAATTGAGACATACAGTAATGGTACTTTGTTTATTTATAATGGCACAACGAGTGAAAAGCAAATTGCTAATAATTTTGTTCATGAGAATAAACGTTTGAAGATTATTGATGCAGCTTATGGTTTGAAATATAAGTATGGTGTTGAGGAGCTGTGGTTAAGTCCAAGTAATTATCTGATGCTTGCTTCTAATATTAAAGATGGTCTTCAAGAACAGATTGGTTCTAAATATATTAATGCTGAGATTGAAGAAAAGTATGATGAATTAGAAGAGACTTTATCGATTATGGATGCTGAAATACGACGAATTGCTAAGGATGCTCAAAGTCGTGGTCAAGAAACTATTGTTGTTTCATCAAACGTATTTAGGTATTTAGAAGATTATGGTTTTACGGTTATTTCTTTAGAAGATTATGAACCAAATACATCTAATTTAAGTTCTTTAAAGAGCAACTTTAATTCTGGTATTTACCGTTATATTCTTACTAGAGCAAATGAGGAAGATAGCGAGGTTTTAAAAGAATTAAAAAGTGGTACGAATATTACTTCTGTACCGGTTAATATGATGCATACTTTAAGTGAAGAAAATCGCGCTAATAACGAGACTTATATTTCAATTATGAATCAGTATATTTCTGATTTAAAAACAATTACAAATTATTAAAAGGGGCTGTAATGAAATGAAATGATTTCATACAGCTTTTTTCTTGGCCTTTTTTGTTTTGGAAAAGGAAAATTTTCCTATCAAATATTTGTTATCTTCACTTACTTATTGTTGTATACATCCAGTTCTTTAATATTTTTATTTTCATTAATTGAACTAATCTATCAGTTCGTTTAATATTCATTCTAATTAGTTCTGGATTATCTTCTCACCATTCTTTAATTAACAAAAAAATACCAACTTCTTTAGAAATTGATATTTTCTATATTAAATCCAAAACTATAAAAGTCTGGACAGATTTTTCAATGGTGCAGGCGAAGGGACTTGAACCCCCATGCCGTGAGGCGCTAGATCCTAAGTCTAGTGCGTCTACCAATTTCGCCACGCCTGCATATACTATTTAAGTGGTGGACCTCGTAGGACTCGAACCTACGACCGACCGGTTATGAGCCGGTTGCTCTAACCAACTGAGCTAGAGGTCCAACGACTACTTAAGTATACAATAGTTTTTTTGAAATTACAAGAAAAAATCAAAAAAAGATGGAATTTTTTGTTTATCTACGTTATAATACTTATTGAAAGACATTACCCTGTCGCCAAGTGGTAAGGCAATGGGCTCTGACCCCATCATTTCGCCGGTTCGAATCCAGCCAGGGTAGCCAATTAGTATTTTAAGAATCATACTTCGATGTGATTCTTTTTTATGTGATCCCCACTGAGTCCCATACGGGATTTGAACCCTAGACCTGCTGATTAAGAGTCGGTCGCTATTTGGTTTTCATAGAAGTATTAAAACATATATTTTGAAATAAGAACAAAAAGGAATTCATAGAAAATAAATTTTCTATTCTTCCTTTGGAGTACCTCACGGTACTCCTTTTCTCTTTT
>CALVQE010000004.1 GCA_944355355.1 uncultured Bacilli bacterium | reverse complement strand
CCGTTTTTAATGGCACGAACTATTGTTCCTTGCTTTTGCTTAAAAATGAAAATGTATGACTTTCCTATTGTACAAGAAATTCATCTTCCGACGCAATATCAAATGTCTGTGGAACTATCTGAGGCCAGTAAAACTGAACAGTTGGATTATTAGATAGACTTCGCATTGGCAAAATCATATAATCTCGATTAAGAACATTTAAATATCGTCTAGTCTCTAAAGTATCTAAGCGCAAATGATCCGCTACCGTTTCAAGTGTTGTTTTTTGAAGAGCATCGCTTAAAATAACTTGTTTAATGCGTTCCTGTTCTTCTAATCTGTTTTGCTCATCCTCACGCCTTGCCCTTTCCTTTCCCTTAAGTTTCAAAAGCTCAATCCGCAAATCTTCTATTTCTTGAGTATAATCCCCTTCTACTTTCTGTACCTTCAAAGATTTTATTTCTCTTTGTAAAGCCTCAATTTGTTCGCTCTTTGCAACCTCTTTTTGCTTTCTCTTTTTAAGTTTTTGGAGCACTGCCTCTAAAGTTGCCTTATCACTTAAAAGATGCGCTTTTTCTGCCTCAATACGTTTAATCTCCTCTTGTAATCCACTTAACTTTTCTTCCAAAATCTGTAAATCTTGCATCTTATCTTGACGTTGTTGAAAGTCCATTTCTTGTTTAGACATTTTAAGTTCCAGCTCGCGAACCTTTTTTCCTAAATCCTTTACCTCAGTTTGAAGAGCCTTTTTCTCTTCTCGAACACGACCAAGCTCCTTCTCTAAAAGAGTAATTCGCTCACTCCTTTTCTCCAAAGCTTTTCGTAAATTCTTTTCTTCTTTACTTGTTAAACCCTTTTTTTCCTCCTGACATTCACAAGCCACTTCTTCTTTTTCTACTTTACTTTTAACCTCAACTTTCTCTAACTCACATATTAATCGTCCATCATGCTCATTTTGCTTACCAATTTCCTTTAAAGCGAAAAAATGTTCTTCTGCCAATTTATTACCAATATAATTAGAAAATTGAACCAAATAAACCAAAAAATGATAAACATCTAAAGTTATCCCTGTTACAGGCTGACTCGTTGCCTTTCTTTGATAATAAGAAATGAAAAAAGAAAACATAACATCCAAATCTCTATTCTCAACAGCAACTAACGCATAAACATCCTCAACTCTTCTAGCTTTTCCCTCACGAACGGCTTTCAATATCTTAAACACTTCACTTTGACTTAACATAACCCAAGACTCCTTAAATTGCCCTTATTGTACTACAAATCTGTTAATCTGTAAAATAATATTACACATCAGTCTCTTTACGACTCATTAAATAACTTTGCAAAGTCTTAGCCACTTCCACCGGCACGACTTTACTTAACTCCTCTAAACTAGCCTTTTCCATCGCCGTCACACTACCAAAAGTCTTAATCAAATCCTTTTTTCTTTTTGCTCCAATCCCTGGAATACCATCTAACACACTACTAATAGACCCCTTACTACGGACTGTTCGATGATAATTAATCGTATAACGATGGACCTCATCTTGCATTCTCGTTAAATAATGAAAAACTTGACTATCCCGAGGAATATCAATAACCTCTAAAGTATCCCCATCAACCAAATCATTGGTTCTATGCTTATCGTTCTTCTTTAAACCACATACCTTAATCTCTAAATGAAGGGCATCTAAAACTTCCTTACAAGCATGAATCTGTCCAATACCACCATCAACAATAATCAAATTAGGAAGTTCAGACTTTTCTACCATTGCCCTTTGGTACCGCCGATAAATAACCTCTCGCATCATATCATAATCATCATTTTTATCAAAACTAATCTTGTACTTACGATACTCGTTCTTAGCCGGAACACCACCTTTAAAAACGACCATCCCACTGACACTCCAATCGCCAAAAAGATTTGAATTATCAAACAAATCAATCCGATCCAAAATATCTAACTTTAAAATCTTTCGTAACTCTTCATTTGCCCCTTCAGTCGCATCTTCCTTCTTTAAAACAAGTTCCATTTCATTATCAAAAGTTATACGAGCATTCTCCTCTGCCATAAGTAAAAGCTTCTTCTTCTGTCCTTTCTGAGGCACAACAAACTTATGCTCAAAATACTCTTGTAAAACCTCACTACAAATATCTTCACGAACAATAATCTCTTTAGGAATTTCATGACGTGCATAAAACATCGTAATATAATGCTCCATATCACTTTGCAAATCAGAAACAACCGGGAATAAATCCGTGTGTCCACCAACAATCTTCCCATTACGAATAAATAAAATCTGCACGGAAATATACCCATTATGAAAATAAACCCCAATACAATCACGATTGGTCAAATCTTGCAAAGTAATCTTTTGCTTATCTAAAACAATATTGATATAATCTAATTCCTTTTTTAACTCTAAAGCAAGTTCAAAATTCAAAGATTCACTATAAAAACGCATCTTTTCCTCAATTTTATCTTTTAAAATCTTATCATTTCCATTCAAAAATCCTAAAATATCTTCTTGCATCTGTCTAAGTTTTTCCGCATCTACCTTTTTCTCACAATACCCTAAACATTCCCCAATATGATAGTACAAACAAACCTTTTTAGGATTACCATCACACTTCTTTAAAGGATATAAACGATTCAAAAGATTGACAATTCTTCTTGCCGCATAAGCATTAGGATAAGGCCCAAACAACTTCTTATGCTCTTTCTTCTTAATATTCAAATAACGAGACACTTTAAGCTTTGGATATGGTTTTTCAATATACTCAATATAAGGATAACTCTTATCATCTTTAAGTAAAATATTGTACTTTGGATCATATTGCTTAATTAAATTAATCTCGAGCAAAAAAGCCTCTAATTCACTAGCCGTCACAATATAAGAAAAATCAGCAATCTCCGAAACTAACTTAGCCGTTTTACCCGTTTGAACACGATTAAAATAAGAATTCACGCGCTTATGTAAATTCTTAGCCTTACCAACATAAATAATAATCCCATCCTTATTCTTCATTTGATAACTTCCTGGCTTATTTGGAATCTGAGCCAACTTCTCTTTAAGCATATGTACCACCCCATTTCTTTATTATTTTATCATGATTTTAACAGAATATCAGCAAAACTTATGATACAATGAATCTATGGAGGCAAACTATGAAACTTTTAAACACATACACAATCGAAATAAAAAAATCAAAATTCATTGCTTATTTATATCAAATATCAACCAAAGAAGAAGTAAAAGAAATTTATGAGAATTTAAAAAAAGAACATAAAAAAGCCCGTCATATTCCCTATGCCTATCTCTTAACAAACACAGCTGGCAAAACCGACGACAAAGAACCAAGCGGGACAAGCGGTATGCCCATCTATCAAGTCTTAGAACGGAGTCAACTTATAAATCATGCCATCTTCGTCGTCCGTTACTTTGGCGGGACAAAACTTGGCGCTGGACCTTTAATGAGAGCCTATCACACCTCAGCTTTAAAAGTTACTGAAAAAAATGATTGTCAAACGCCTTAGAATCTGTTAAAATTATACATGACTTAATGAAGAAAGGAGATATTGTAATGGCTAATATTAAAAGTTCAAAAAAAGCAATTAAAGTAATTGCTAAAAAAACAGAAAACAATCATGAACTTAAAGCTCGTGTAAAAAACTGTATCCGTTTATGCGATAAAGCAATCGAAGCTGGAGATAAAGAAAATGCTCAAAGACTCCTTGCTGATACTCAAAAATACATTGATAAAGCTGTAAGCAAAAGCTTAATTAAGAAAAATACAGCAGCTCGTGAAAAATCAAGACTTTCACACAAAGTAAAAGAAATGGCTTAGTCATTTCTTTTTTTATTCCATTTTTAACATTCTTTCCATCGCGTTTCTTCTTACTTCATTTGGCTCCAACCCTAAATAATAATACTTACGATAATAAAACTCTAACTCTTCCAAATCAATATCTCCCGTTTCTAAAACTGCATAAAGATGCCACGCAAACTGTAAATAACTCTCTAAAACTGAAAAATCTAAAGAACTATTAAAATGACGAAGTTCAAAAGTTTCTTTAGTAAAACGAAAACACTTCGTTTTTTGATGAAGAAGTTCTCTTTTAGAACTCTGCCTTATTTCATCTTCCACATCCTGCTTCGTAAGCCACTGAGCATGTTTTAAATAATTTGCTCGTATAGCATTATACTCACCACAAGCAAGTTTAAAAATTTCAGGTTGAAAAGCCACTAAAAACTTTAACAACATCCGTTTCCTTTCTTTAGAAACTAAACATTGTCTTCCCAAATGAATATGAAAACCCGTCCCATCAGCATTTTCTCTTAAGTAAGCTTTTTCTTCCTTTAAAATTTCCAGTTTATCCTTCAATTCTTTCAAACACTGCAATTTATTGTTCTCCGTATAGATTGGAGAAATAAGTTCTCCTCCTTCACAAGTTAAAATATTGGTCACGTCTTGTTCACCACTTAAAATAAAGGTACGATAATTACAGGGCCACCCTTTCGTATACAAAGGAATTGCATATTTTTTGGAAACTGTCTCCAAATTCGCTCCCAAAAACTCCAATTCATAACCAAAAGTCATACCAACCACTCCATGTGCATTTATTATACACTCTTTCCTACATTTTTCAACTTTAGATTGAAGCCTCTCTCAAACTTTGATAAAATATCCTTAGGATGATGACTATGTTAAATATATTAAAGAAGACAAATATACCCTTTTTATGCTTTCTTTTTTTCGCCTTTCTACTATTCAATCTCGATTCAATTACGAATCACACCATGACACTCATCAAAAAAGATCCGCCAATTCTCATTGAACCTACCAATAACTATGTCAAAACAGATCAATTCATCTTTGTTAAATCTACTGAAAACTTTGTTCCCTTAAGTAAACAAGACTTAAAAAACATCTTTTATACCATTGTCAACAACGGTTGGGATCAATTTACATTCTATTGCCCAAGTGAATATACCAATTGCTTAAACGACGTGAAAGACCTAAGTCAAGATCAAGACCTCTTAACCCACTTAAACAACTTTGTCCATCCTTACAATGGCTTTTCTAATGTCAAAACCATTATCAGCGAAGCTGGAGATGTCACCGTTTCCATTACTTACTTTTATAACGATGAAGAAATCCAAAAAATCAATGCTAAAGTTGATGAAATCTACAACAATATCATTACAGACAATATGGATACCCAAACCAAAATCCTAACCATTCACGACTACATTATTAATAACACCAAATACGATGTAGAAAGAAACAACGATGGAACAAGCATTTACCACTCATACACAGCCTATGGTCCTTTATTAGAAGGGTACGCCACCTGCAATGGCTACACAGACGCAATGGCCTTATTCCTAATCAAAATGGGTATACCAAACTTCAAAGTAGCAAGAACACCAGATAACACAACTAACACCGAAGGACACGTATGGAATGCCGTTTACCTAAACAACACCTGGCTTCATCTTGACCTTACTTGGGATGATCCAGTTAGCACAGATGGCAAAGACTACTTACAACACAAATACTTTCTTATCACCACAAGCCAGCTAAGAGAAGTAGATCAAGGTGAAATCACCGTAACAGAACACAACTTCAAAGAAAATATCTATATAGAACTAAAAGAAAACGAGTCAAATTAAGCTCGTTTTTTCTATTCTTGAGACTCGTGAGAAATTTCTTCAATCGTCTTATTACTGTCTTGAAGTAAAGCCATACTTGTCCAATTTGAAGTAAGTCCATAATCAATATAAATTAACTGTCCAGACATATAAGAACAAATATCACTACCAACAACAACCATTGGATACCCCATATCCTTTGGCTCTGCAGCATAACCATTCCAACTCTTTAAGAAAATATTCTCAATCATCTGCGCACCCTCTTCGGCATCACCAGTTGGACTCGTTGATTTATTAAAATCATCTGTTAGACCTGTAGTCGTATCCCCAGGATTAATCGCATTAATTCGAATCTTACGATCAATAAATTCTTTACTCATACACTTATAAGTCACATAAGATAATAAACATTGTTTTGCAAAAACATAAGAACTTTCAATCTCTTTTGGATGATCCTCATACCACTTCATTGCCTCTTCCCAAGTTGGCAAATGAATAAGCTCAACAGCTTTCCTATAAACACTCTGCCATCCAAAACCGCCAACAGACGCGATAAAAGTAACAGAACCATGATCACTTATCCGCTCAAGTAAACACTCAGTCATATACTTTTGACTATAAAAATTAACCTTTTGAACAAGTAATTCATTACCCTTAAAACCCGCAATACCATGACATAAGAACAAAGCATCAATCTTATCAGGCAAATCACTTATAACCTCATCAATCTCTTCTTTATTACTTAAATCAGCTTGATAAGCCTTCATAACAGGCAAATCAATTGGATTCTTATCAATCGCATATACCTTTGCCCCTAACTCAAGTAAAAACTCCGTAGCAGACCTGCTCATTCCTGAAGCAGCCCCAGTAATCACAACCGTTTTACCTTCATAACCAAATAACTTCTTTAAATCCATTTTCATTCCTCCATCCTCCTCTTTTATTGTACTACATTCCCTTTTTTAAATACAGGAAATTTTTAGAAACTTTACAGAACATCACTTACAACATACGGATCATTAGAGGTTCCAATTCCCCCACTGATCTGAGTGTCAGACTTCAGATTGATCACCGCGCGAACACCAATCCAGCTCTCCGTCACATTGTACCACTGAGTCACATAGCCCTCCGAACGGAGAACAAGCTCACGCGCCGACGCATTACCGACATCGAAATTACTCGGAGACAAGGTCCAGTAAGTCGATGAAGAATAAGTATAAGCCGATTTATTTAAATAGCCATTGGCATATCCAGATAACATTAATTCATCAACAGTAATAAGTCCAATTGGATAAGTTAATTTCTGATTACCTATGTCACTTGATGAAGTCGTAAATAAGTTATTACCCTCATTAGGACATACTAAACTTGGTGTTTTAGTACTAAAAAATCTTTGATATCCTCCATAATAAGTACTTCTCCCGCTAGTACTAACCCCATCTCCGTTATTAACCTGTGTAGATAAACTTCGATCATTGCAAAATCCTGAATCAGCTATATAATCTGCATATCCTTTATCTAATATATTTTGTTTATACCAACTATCTAAATACTTTTTAATAGTAGAATCATTTTCATTTGCATTTGTTTGTTCATACGAACTTCCCAAAGTACTACCATACATATAACCTACATAGGCAGGATCTGATCGAACGGTATTAAAGGCAATTGTTGATTGATTCGTATACCCTAAACTACTATCGGTTAATTTCATATTTAAATTATTCCCTGTTGCATCAGCTGTATCTCCAGCATATAAAAGTCTTACACTTCCATCACCATTTATACGAATAATTCGCCAATAATACCCAGCAAAATAAACATAGTTATTAGATATACTTCCACGGTAGTAATAACTTGTTCCATCAGCGTCTTCTATCGCATATAATCCTTTGTCAGATTTATCACTTTCAAACTCTGTTTGAGTATAAGCGTACCCAGTCATACGATAAACCCTTGTTTTAATTGATGCCCCTCCAGGACCAGTTTGACTACTATCGCTCGCTGTTGCCCCAGTTAATTTATAAATTCTTGTACAATTCTCATAATTTTGATAAATTGAGATTAAATCAGATGAACTTGTATTAAATCCTGAACTACAATAATAATACTTTTCCTCACCACCATAAGTTAAGGTAGTTGGGTCGACATTTTGATATTCTGTAAACGTATATTTTCCTGTTGTCGAATCAAATTCATATTCTGTGCCAACTCTAACCAAAATATTTTCGGCTGTTAAATTAGCTGCTATGCCACCCGTACCTACTAAATCTGGATGTGGCATAGTTGCTGTAGGAGATGAAGTGGTCCCTGTATGATTTTCTTGCCAATCAATAATTGGCGCAGTCTTAGTAAAATCCACCGCTTGCTTTTCACTAATCTTTTGCTTAGCAATTTCTGGTGTAGATTGATACTCATTTGCTAAAATAGCATCAGCTAAAGTCGTGTACCCTTGATCAACAGGACTATAATTACTTACACTAGCCACAATTACAACCTTTGAACTAAACAACTTATTCATCGCATCTGTATCTTCAATTGTAATATCTTCATCCATCCATAACCTTAACGTATAATCTGCAGAGTCTCCACTTCCTAAAGAGCCTTTCGCGAGCACTTTAGAACCTACTGATCCAGAAATAGTCGTTGTAGTACTTTCATATTCATTTAAATTTTGAATAGCTTCATTATTTAACATAACCCGAATATACTTGCTATCCAATGTACTATTCTCAAGCATCTCTAAATTAACCGTATAACTTGCAAACAAATCACAAGTATTAGTAATCGTAAAGGAATAAGGAGTTAAAGCCTTTCCTTCTTCATCCAAAATCGGATAGGCATTCTGCAAATTAATGCTGTTCTTTTCATTCGTCAAACTTAAACTAAAGCATCCACTAGCTACTCGATTTAAACCTTCTTGCATATAGGTAAGCATCCAATAAGCATAACTTATACCAATAACTCCACATAGCATAATTAAAATTCCTATAAAAAGCAAAACCTTCTTTCGCTTTTGATTATTAACCATATCTTTCATATAAAAAATCACCACAGTTTCCTAAGATGATTATACATGAATACCCCCCCCCCGTTGTCAATTTACATTTTCTTGACACCGCATAATAAGTGTGAAAAATGTCTATTTTAAGCCTTTAACTTCTTCCTCAGATAAGCCTTTATACATTATAATTTTATTTAGCTCTTATATTTTTCTTAGCCATTTCTATTTCAGTTTATTTTTCACATAAAAACTATGGACTTATCTTAAAATTTATTATTAGTCTTTATAATAAATTGATCTACTTCCGCGACTGTTTTTTCAAAATGATCATAATTTACCTCAAACCACTGAACCGGTAATTGATGCCGAAAAAAAGTATACTGTCTTTTAGCATAATGACGGGAATTTTTCTTAATCAAATCAATACTTTCCTCCAAAGAACATTTTCCTTCAAAATAACTATACAACTCTTTATAACCAATACCAGTCATCAAAGCCTTACTATAAATCTTTTGAACAAAAAAACTTTTCGCTTCTTCGATAAGTCCTTCGGCAATCATCTTATCAACTCTTTGATTAATAATTTGATAAAGATGATCACGATCTGTAGTAAGACCTATAAAAATAGTAGGATAAAGCAAAACGGGATTTACAGGAGGTTCCAAGCCTCTTTTTAAAAAACGAATCATCCTTTTTCGATTATTTTTGTGAATAGAACAATTTGGATCTTTTTGCAAACACAATTGATATAATTCATCATTACTTAAACTTTCATCCACAACCTTCTCATCCTCTTCATTAAACCGATAATCATACAAAGCAGCCCGCAAATACAAACCTGTTCCTCCCACAAAAATAATATTACGATCTGCAAAACGATCTAACAAAGCCCTGACATCCTTCTGATAATCATAAACCGTATAATTATCACGAACATCAACAAAATCAAAAAGATAATGTAAAATACCTTCCTTTTCTTCCTCTCTAATCTTAGCCGTCCCAATATCTAAACCTTTATAAACTTGCATCGCATCACAATTAATAATAATCCCATTATAACGCTTAGCAAGTTCTACACTCATCCGAGTCTTCCCCACACCCGTAGGCCCAACAATAGCCAAAATCATCTTAAGCACCTTCTTTTATCCTATTCTAAAAGATTTATATTAGCTTGTCAAACCCTTATTTTAGGGAATTTAAAACCCCACTAATCAAATCAATATGATCAATCATATCACTAATTTTATCCGTAGGCCTTTCACGGTACAACGCCTTCATCTTACTTTCAAAAGACTTATACAAACTAGGATCACGATTTAAATGCTTAATCCAATAAGAATTCTCTTTTAAATACTGATACATTTTAGGATTATCTAACAACACTTTTTGTAAACCTAATTGCATAGCCTAATCCTCAAAAAATTGATTTATAGGTCTTGGAACTTTTGGAACACTCGCACTCAGTGGTGAAGTAACCTCCGTCTTCCCCGTGAGTTCACTAACTAAATTCAAAGCCTTCTGAGCTGTTTTAATATGTTCCTGAATCGAATTCATATCAATACTTTTAAGCTTATTAGCCAAAGCATCTGCCGAAGTTAGAGAACTAACTGTTGGAGCCTTTTGAATATAACTTTGCCATGCTGAATTATCCTCCCCATAAATATCATAAATTTCATAAAACTTTTGCCAACTCATTTCTCCACTTTTAATATAAGAAACCAACTCAGGATGAAGACGAGCAAAACCTTTAAACGCTTCCTTTTTATCCATAAAAAAATCACCCATTACATTTTATGCAACAAGTGATCTTTATTTTACCTAACGACTAACTTCAAAATAGGCATAAGAATATACACAATCCTCGTTCGTACAACCACTACCATCCCGAGCATTAGCAAACTCAACAATAAAATAATAGTCTTCCCCATCATCTAATGTATTTAAATAATTAACCAAATTCGTATTAGAACAAATAGTCGCATACTCACTAGAACATTCTAAAATTGTACTAACATCACCAGGAATCAAATAAATTCTTTGAATATTCAATTCAGCCCATAAACTTTCAAAAAAAATGCTCTCCTTTAAAGTATCATTACCAAAAATATCTGACCTTCCAGGATAAATAATTTCATACTTCGTTCCATTCTCTAAATTTTGAATTAAACTATCAAGATGATAACTCTCCAAATATTGATAAAGATAAAAAGCATCATAAATCTTAGGCGTATCATCATAGCGCAATCTTCGTAGCTCATTATTATTGGATGTAACAAACAAAGAATAAAGAAGCATCAATGAAACAATTAAAAAACAAGTCACTACAATCGTCTCAATAAAAACAAAACCATTCTTACCCTTCAACAACTCTATCCCTTCCTTCCAATATAGAAGAATTCCAAATCATCAATAACATTATCAATACTACCAGTCACAACCGGAATAGTCACATGAAAATAAGTATAATCCGAACATGCCCGATAAGAATCACTCTGTGTACTCATCTCATCAGAATCCAAAATATTATTCCCATTCATATCACAATTATAATTACAATTACCATCACCATCAGTATCAACATTCATAATATAAGAACATGTATTAGAAGGAATAGTCGAAATTTCAATATGATCAACATCATAAACTTCCTCATCATTGTCTGTATCTAAAAGCCATGTTTCACCATTATAACTAATTGAATTTGCCGTAATATTCATCGTTCTCATACTTCCATCATCAAACGTAAAAGAAATACTATCATCCGTATATTGATTAACAGCCTGAAGACCATACTCCATAAAATCATCCTGAACAATCCGAATAATCGTTGCGCGATTCACCGCATTATCCTTAGCATAAGAAGCATGATCCTCCTCATACTGCATATCAACAAGCAAATTAAACAAATAAATCATTACAATCGAAATAAGACCAATACTCACAATAATCTCAATTAAAGTAATCCCCTTCTTATTTAACATGAACCTAACTCACCTTCAATAATTCCTTCAAAACTAGCTCCAATATCACCAACCTGATTTTCATCCATATTCTGATAAGTAATCGTTAAAGTATAAGTATTTGTTGAGTTAGCCAAAACATGTAAAGAAGTAGCAAGAACTTCTCCATCACCTTCTGGAAAAGTACCACTTCCAACAACAACATTATTCTGATCCCTTAACTCAATAACCAAATCATCCTTATTAACAAAAGTATTTATAACACCAGTCCATTTCAAACTAAGACAAACCATGACATCATTAGGATTTGTAATCGTAAACACCGTCCGAACCTCATCACCAGGAATCATCGTCCTACTAGTAACATGAGCCCCATCAGAAATCACAACATCCTCAACCTTACCAGACTCCATATTCCCTTTAAAATTACCACCATGCAATGCCTCAGAAGAAAAATACGCATAAGAACCAGCATAAGCCAAACAAAACAAAAGCATTACACTAGCCGCAATCACAATATAAGTTTTTTTCATTAACATTCACCTACTTCTATTCCGTCATCCGATACGGATCATCAGCCGTCCCTGAGCCCACTTTCAGGCTATCAGGTATCAGATTGAGAGTGGGCCGCACACCGTTCAAGGTATACACAGTGACATAGCGGTGGCCACTACCATCAGAAGTGACGAAACGCACGCGTGCATAGCCATTATTGAAGTAAACAGGCGACATGGTCCAGTAATAGTTGCCTGTATATAAATAATAACCATGATTAGTCGCACTATGTCCTCCTGCTAAATAAACTTCATCAGCATTAACAAGTCCGATTGGATACGTTAAATCTCCATTGCCTGTTACTTCATCATCTACTGTAAACCGATCATTTTGATTTGGACATGTAAGTCGTATTCCATTACTAGAACTATACCATCGATATTGAGTATTACTTGCCCCGGTACCTGTCCCACTATTGGATGAATCAAACGAACGATCATTACAAAATAAGGTATCGCTGATATAACTTGATAAGCCTTTATCTTCAATATTTGTTTTATACCAATTATCTAAATACGCTTTAATGGTACTATCATTAGTATTAGCATGGGTAGCATCATAAGTAGTTGATCCTGGTGTTCCATACATATAGCCGACATACGCATTATCATTAGAAGATGAATTATAAGCACTTTCACCAATTTGTCTATCGGTACTTGATTCGCCATTGGCATGAGCACTTGTCCCATCATAGATGATTCTTATAGAACCATCCCCATTAATACGGATAATTCTCCAGTAATAATCGCCAAACTTAACATAGTTATTTGTAACATTACCACGGTAATAATAAGAGGTGCCATAATCATCTGGTGCACTGCATAAGTAGCCATTTGTACTTTCAGCACTTGTTACTTGCACTGTTCCATCTTCACTCACTACTGGACAAGCACCAGTTGTGTCTACATCTTCAATAATCTTATCTACTATTGTTTCAGTGCTAAGAGGTTGATCATCATCAACTACTCCATGTCCTTCTATTTTATAAGCAACTGTCTTTCCTTCATCTCCTGAAACATAACTTGCTTCATCGACATAAATTTGAATATGATAAACAACAATTTGATTTGGTTCAATCTCAGCTTCAAGCAAATAACCATCACTTAACTCCGATATCGCTTTTGGATATCCTTCTACGGTCTCTAAATTCCCATTGTTTTCTCTTTTTAACATGACTTTTAACTTACTTGCTTCCATGGTATTGACATCTTGACTAACCAATCTTAACGTATAACTTGCTTTTAAAGAACCCGTATTTTTAACACTAAATACATAATCACAATCACTAGATACCAATCCTGCTTCATCGGCATTCATTGGTAAAAAACAAGAAGTATTACCCGTATTAGTAATCTCAGTTCCTTGTTCATACGTAAACGTAAACGTTCCAGCCACAACCTCTTGATTCTCACTATTACTTCCTACTTTAAAAAACAAAGCATAAGAAATACCTATAACAACTAAAGTAAGACAAATAATAATATAACTAGCTAATTTCGTTTCTTTCTTAAAAATACTTGAAAAGCTCCAATTGTTCATACGATCACCCAACTATTCTCTTTTTCATTATAATATATTTTTCCGAAATCTTAAACCCCTTATTTCATAACAAAATCAATAAGTACTGGTGATAAAATAACCAGTAAAATAATCGGTATAAAAAAGACAACTGAAATAACACTAATCTTTGTTGGCAATTTACCAATCTTTCCCTTAATTTCTAATAATCTTTTATCCCTTAAAAAATCTAATTGATTATTTAAAGATTCTTCAATATTATTTCCAAAGACACTTGCTTGAACAATATTTAAAATAGCATTATTTATTGTATCACTAGGAATTCTAGCCTTCATATCGTTCATTGCCTCTGGAAAGCTTTTGCCCATTTTCATTTCATTCAAAGATTTTTGAAATTCCTCAGCTAACTCACTATCAACATTTTTAGCCGTCATTGAAATAGACATCGTTAAGTTGCGGCCACCCTCTAAAGTCAAAGACAAAACCTCAAAAAAGAAAATAGCTTCCTCTTCTAACTTTTGACATCTCTTCTTAATAGGCAAATCTAAAACAAAATACTCACTTAAATAATGAAATAAAAGAACTAAAATAGGCCCTAAAATAAAACCATTATCAAAGAAAATTAGACAAACTGCCAAAATAAATAAACAAATAAGTAAACGAATATTTAAAAGATCAATGGGATCATACTTACAATGAATACCTAACAGTTTAACCTTACGATCTACTTTTTTAATCGTACTATCCAAATAAATTTTTCGAACTAAGCTTCTTTCCTTCATTACATCTTCACCTCTAATATCTTTTTAATAATTAAGACATACAAACCATAGAAAAGAATTGTAAGAACAAGCAAAATATGTCCTAAAGTAGTCGTAAACATAGGCTCAAAATAAGTTGGATTCAAGATGTAAATCGCTAAAATAAACAAAAAAGGCATCACACATAAAACACGGAAAACAAATATTGAAGCACTTGTTAAACTCTCCATTTCTTGTTTTAACCTCTTCTTATTAAAGAAAGACTTCTCAATCGTCCCAAATACTTTTACGATATTTCCACCCGTTTTATTAAGCATTGTAAGAGAACTTGTAATATACTTAGCATCATCTAATTTTACCCGATTATAAAACCGTTCAAAAACTACCTCAATACTAAGCCCATAAGTCATATCCATATAAATCTTCTTAAACTCATCACTAATTGGACCTTCCAGTTCATTTTTAACAATCTCCACCGCTTGCATAATATTTCGTCCTGATTTAAAACTATTATTCATAATAATGATGGCCTTTAAAAGATCATCCTCAATCCGTTTTCTTTTCTTTTGAAATTGAATATACAAAAGTAAATCTGGCAAAAAGAAACCAACTACAAAAGTAAGCAGTAAACTCATGAAATTTAAAGAACTCAAACGAAACATTGCCGTAATAAAACTAAGCAAGATAAGACCTACAGCTGTAAAAAACTTAATCGTTATATAATCCATACTACTAATCTTATCTTTATTTTCATACTTAATATACTTATCATAACGTGATCCATAACGTTTCAAAAAAACAGACTTCGAAAGCACTTTAGATATCTTCTGAATAACCGACCATAAAAAGGAAACAATATGATCAAAAATACTCTTTTCACTATCTTTAATACTTAACAAAGCAAAAGACTCAAATCGTCTTGCTAACTTAATTGCCCGTTTTTGATGAAGCAAATAAATAATTAAAACAACAAGTAAAAGAATAACAATCCCTTGCGTAAGTAAAATCTGAAAAGAATACGCATTCATACAAATTCCTCCTTCCTATTTAATATGAAACATCTCGTTAATCTCTGTAATCCCTCGCGCAGCAATTTTACGATATACCCGTGGAACCTTCTCATCATAAAGCGTATACGTTCCATCGACCTCGCCACTTTCAGTAACACCTTTCTGATGAAAAGCAAATATTTCTTTCAAATGAATATCCCCATCCTGAAAACTTTCTAACTCAGAAATCGAAGTAATTTTTCTTTTACCATCACTCATACGCTCAATATTAACAACCAAATCAATCGCACTGACAATATACTCACGAATAGCCTTAATAGGAATATCAAGTCCACTCATCAAAACCATTGTCTCTAACCGATTTAAAGCATCCTTTGGACCATTAGCATGAAGCGTCGTAATAGAGCCCTCATGTCCAGTATTCATAGCCTGTAACATATCAAAAGCTTCCTTACCACGCACCTCACCAACAATAATCCGATCTGGTCTCATTCTAAGAGCATTAATAACCAAATCCTGAATCGTAATTTCTCCTTCATTATCATAATTCGTTACCCTTGTTTCCAAAGAAATAACATGTTCCTTCTCAAGCTTTAACTCAGCTGCATCCTCGATTGTAATAATACGTTCATCATTAGGAATAAAACTACTCAAAATATTTAAAAGCGTTGTCTTACCACTACCAGTACCACCACAAACAATAATATTACATTTCCCCTTAACTGCAGCCTCCAAAAACGTTGCCATATAAGGAGTCATTGAACCAATACGTATCATATCATCCGCACTAGTCATCTCACTTTTAAACTTTCGAATCGTAATAACTGGTCCTTTCGTTGACAAAGGAGGAATAACCGCATTAATTCTTGACCCATCCTTAAGTCTTGAATCCACCATAGGATTAGTTGCATCAATCGTCCTTCCCATTGGCCCAATCATTCGCTCAATCGTTCTTACAATATGCTCATCATTAATAAACGAAACACTCTCATCACGAATAAGCTGTCCATCAATCTCAATATAAATTTCCCGAGGACTATTGACCATAATCTCTGTAATATTCTTATCCTCAAGTAACTCCGTCAAAGGTCCATAACCATTAATCTCATTATCAATCAAATTATATAAATGACTACGTTCCAAATTCGTTAAATCATAACCCTCAATAGAACGATCAATCTCATCATTAATAAACTCTTGCAAAAGCTTATCTTGGGGAACTTCTTGATCAATTAAATTTTCCACAATCTTAACCCGTAAATCATCCAAAAGCTTCTTATCAGGGAAAATCTCATAATCCGTTATATTATCAATCTTTGTCTGCTTACGTTCAATATTAAACGCCTCAATCAAACTAGTCTTTGTCATGCTTATCCCCTCCTAAAAAATCTAGAGCAATCTTCACAAGTGTCGTATAATCCTTATTAAAAGTATTTGCAGCCTTAGGTTGTAAAGTCACAATCTCTCCATTCATGACATAAGCATCCATATTCTTGACATAAAACTCACTAGTAAGCTCATAATCAACATTACTCTTAATAATACTCTTAATATCAAACATCGTAAAATACTTCTTAAAAGGATCCCTTGAATTATTAAGTAAAATCTTGTAATTTGTCTTCTCTAAATCCTTAAAAATAGAAAGCAAACTCTTCATATTCTTTAAATCCATTGGATCATTTTGCATCACAAACAAAATAGAATCCACTGCATCCAAAACCACCAAATTAATCTCATTTAAAACATGATTCGTATCGATGAGCACAACATCATAATGAAAAGTAGCTTTATCTAACAAAATCTCAATATACTTAGAATCAATCTTTGTGGCCTGTCTAGGATCCTTAGGACTAGGCAAAATATCAATATAATCATTATACTTAACAACATAATCATTAAAATCCTTAAAACGATTATTATTATAATCATCCACAAAATTATAAACCGTTTTAATAGCAGGCTTATTTGTTGCTAAAGCAATACCTCCACCAGATAAATCCAAATCAACAAGCAAAACCTTCTTTTCAATACCAGCATAAATACCTGCTAAATTCAAAGCCAAGACAGTCTTACCAACCCCACCTTTACCAGAAAATAAACACAAACTTTTGCCAATTCTCTTTTTCATCTTCATCCTACTCTTTCTTTTCAATAATCACTTCATCATTGCTCAACTTTCCAACCCGATGAACATTAACATCATAAGTTTCTAACCCAACAATACGACCAAATAATGCCTCCACAGAATAAGTCAAATTTACCTCAATCTCATCTTCTTCAAAAGAAACATTTAGATTTTCTACCGGAATATCATTCTCAACAAGCAATGTCTCTACAACACTCTCATCACCCTTCAAAAAAGCTTCACGAATAGCCATATCAACAACCCCAGTAGCCTTTGTCACCTCATTTTGTAAAATTCCAACATCTACCACAATAGCCATCATCAAAATAATAATTGGAATCAAAATAACAAAAATAATTAACGTCTGTCCCTTATTATTCATAATGAATCACTCTTGTCACTTCTATTTCATAAGGATTAGAAAACAAAAGATTGAGTCCAGGTGTTACAATCGTAACTTTCTTTTTTAACGAAAAAGTTACCATTTCATTTTCCTCATTCGTTACATCCAAAGTAACACTTTCATCATTCAAACTAAGCTCATCTAAAATCTCATCATAACTCTTCTCATTCCGATACAGTAGAACAACACTAGACATCTCACTTTCCAATCGATTTTGATTATAGATCACCTTACCAATATCAATAATAGCTAAAAGCATAAAAATAAAAATGGGCAAAATAATGACAAACTCAACCAAAGCCTGTCCTTTTTTATTGTTCTGGATATCTAAGTTCATACTCTTCCTTTGTCAAACACTCAGCATCACCCGGTTTTTCCCCTTCGACATAATAATTATTGACAAGTTCACAAGACGTCTTAACAATTGTATCCTTTAAATAACCACCAAAATAAGACACAATACTAACCGTGATAACACTAATAATCGCGACAATTAAAACATATTCTACAAGAGCTTGCCCATTTCTATTCATTCTCATAGCTCCCACTCCCCTTATTATGTACCCATTATACCAAAAAAAAAGAATCATAACAATAAGCTTATAACTCTTTTTAAACTTTTTTTAGCTACAACACTCCATCCCAAGAAGGATCTGTTGGTTTATTAGCAGGACAATCATAAAACATATTACTAACACTCGCAGTGTTTGCATACACAAAATTATTTCCATAAATAATAGTATTTAAACCATATGCGAAATAAAACATAGAACTCATATTTGCTACATTGGAAGTATCAAAACTACTTAAATCTAATTCTATTAAGGATTCCATACGACTAAACATACTACTCATATCCGTGACATTTGAGGTATCAAAACCACTTAAATCTAATGTGGTTAAAGATGACATACGATAAAACATCTCACTCATATTTGTAACATTTGAAGTATCAAAGGAGCTTAAATCTAATGTGGTTAAATCTGTACTAGAAAACATAGAACTCATATTCGTGACATTCGAAGTATCAAATGAACTTAAATCTAGTGTGGTTAAGTCTGTATAAGCAAACATACTACTCATATTCGTGACAGTCGAGGTATCAAATGAACTTAAATTTAAGGCTGTTAAAGAATCCATACTCGAAAACATACTGCTCATATTTGTAACATTTGAGGTATCAAAAGTGCTTAAATCTAAACTTGTTAAGAAGTCCATACCGGCAAACATATGACTCATATCCGTGACATTCGAAGTATCAAAATGACTTAAATCTAATTCGGTTAAATCTGTACTAGAAAACATAGAACTCATATTCGTGACATTCGAAGTATCAAATGAACTTAAATTTAGATTTGTTAAAGATAGCGTCCAATTAAACATGTAACTCATATCCGTGACATTTGAGGTATCAAAATGACTTAAATCTAATTCGGTTAAATCTGTACTAGAAAACATCCAACTCATATCCGTGACATTCGAGGTATCAAAGGAGCTTAAATCTAGTGTGGTTAAAGGCGTATTATAAAACATAGAACTCATATTCGTAACATTTGAAGTATCAAACGAACTTAAATCTAGATTTGTTAAAGATAGCGTCCAATCAAACATACGACTCATGTCGATGGTATAACTTGTATCTAGATTTTGAAGATTATTGATCTCGATTAAATTGTCAAAATTTGCGAATAAACTTGAACTATCATAATTGGCATATGCTTTTCCATTTGATTGAATGTAATGTCATAACCTGAAGTTTCATTGTCCACTAAATAAGCCATCACACTGCCATCTTGACTGGCTGAGATATCATAGGTGTAAGTAGCATTTTCTTTCGGACTTAAAGTATCCTCGAATGCAATGGTTTGGATATTTGACCTGTATTGGCTAAAGGAACTAGTGCTAAATGCTCCTGCCATGATCATATTACTTGGTGCCTCTCTATAACTACTTATAATAGAGATCTTACTATTATATGTAGCATTCATAACTTCATCAATAACTGGGGTATCATAATCTAACCATAATCTTAATTCAAACGTTTTACTCATTTTTCCCTGAATAATTCCTGTATCTAATTTGTAAGCTTTTATAGCCCCATCAATTGTAGTATTTACTTCATAATCACTTGTTAAGTTATTCGTACTAATATTACTACTATCTTTCTCGATCAAGTTAGCTTTAAGGTATTCTTCTGGTAAGACTTTAATACTTCCTTCTTGACTCATTGTCTCTAAGTTAATTTGATAACTAGCAGGACTATCACATGTATTTTCTATTGTAAATGTGTATGGAGCTAATGAGGCTCCTTCACTATTCGTAATGGGATAAGCTTTTTGTAAGTTAATATCATTACTATCCGTAAAAGTAATATGAAAACAATCTGTAGTCACAACATTAGTGCCACTTTGTTGTAAAGTAAGTTGCCAATAAGCATAACTTATCCCCACTATCGCGCATATTAAAACAATTATTCCTATGATTAAATAAACATTCTTGTTCTGCATACTACTACACACTCCTATTTCTATTATGGTTCATACCATCGTATTTATTACGATAATCATTATAACAAAAAAGACTGTAAAGTAAATTTACAGCTGTTTGACAATTAATAAAATACAATAGATTCGAAAACTCCGCTTGAATAAGGTGCAACTTGATAAGGGGAAAAGAAAAATAATAAACCATCATTCGTATAAACAAAGGATTTAAAGTTCTCTTTTATAGGCCTTGTTCCTTCAAAAAGCCATGTAGGTGAAGTGATTTTAGGATTCATAAGTAAGTCTCCACGTACCTCTTCACTTACCTTTTCAAGAAAATCTTTGGTAAAAGATTCATTTGTCACAATAAGCCTATTTGTTTTATCCCAAACCACCGTCCATATTTCCAAATTGGGATGCGCTCCACCGGTATACGTCTCAATATAAAAAACAAATGACAGATACTCTTCTGTTTCATAAGAATCATAAGTCACATTTAAAGTATAAATTTGATTATTTTGTTCTGTGGCCAACTTCATTTCCTCTAAAAAGCTAGTCTTAATTTCATCTAATTTTTCAGAAACGTAACGATTTAAAGACTCTATAGGTGTATAAAAAGAATCTACATGCATTTTATAAGGATGCATTGGTTCTTCATTAATCGAAGCCATTGCCCTATTAACCCAAATTAAACTTCCAATAGTAAGACAAGCAAAGAAAAAGACTACAATCGTACATATATATTTCATAGTACATTGTAGTCTTATTTTTATTTTTTATGAATAGTAAATTGTTCATTTAAAACATCTACAACGAGAGTATCATGAACTTTCAAATCTTGTTCCACAATTTCATGTGCAATCAGCGTCTCAATATTCTTCGTTACATAACGTTTAATTGGTCTTGCTCCATAATTTGGATCAAAAGACTCATCAATAATTTTCTTTCTAGCTGCATTTGTAAGTTCAACCGAAATTTGTTTAGCTTTTAAACGCATATTAATCTCACGAATAATCTTATCTAAGATTTCTCCTACGACATCCTTATGTAAAGAATTAAACACAATAATCTCATCAATACGATTAATAAACTCTGGTCTAAAGTTTTGTCTAAGTTCATTTAAAACAAGCTCTTCTGCATTATCCTCATGATCGAGAATATACTCACTTCCTAAATTACTTGTCATAATAATAATCGTATTTTTAAAATCTACTGTTCTACCTTGACTATCGGTAAGTCTTCCATCATCTAAGATCTGTAACAAAATATTAAAGACATCTTTATGAGCCTTTTCAATCTCATCAAACAAAACAATACTATAAGGATTACGTCTAACAGCTTCCGTTAAAACTCCACCTTCATCATAACCAACATATCCTGGAGGCGCGCCAATAAGACGAGAAACATTAAACGCTTCCATATATTCTGAACAGTCAATACGAATCATATGTCTTTCATCATCAAAAAGTTCATAAGCTAAACTCTTAGCTACTTCTGTTTTACCAACCCCAGTAGGCCCCAAAAAGATAAATGAACCAATAGGTCTATTTGGATCTTTAATCCCACTTCTAGCTCTTAAAATAGCCTCACTAACACGTTTTAAGGCATCATCCTGACCAATAACTCGTTTTTTCAAACGGTCATACAAATGTAAAAGTTTTTCTCTTTCACTACTAACAAGCTTAGCAACTGGAATATGTGTCCATCTTGAAATAATATTGGCAATACCTTCTTCATCAACAACATCAGACAAAATACTAGACTCCTCAGTCTTTCTTAAATCTTCTAACTCTTTCTCTAACTTTGGAATCTCACCATGTCTTAATCTTGCACTTGTCTCCAAATCATAGTTGTTCTCAGCATTCTGTAATTTAAATCGAGCTTGCTCTAAATCTTCTTTCTTCTTATTAATTAATTCTTTAACACTCTTTTCTTTTTCCCACTTCGTCCGCATCTCACTCTCTTGTTCTTTTAGGGTATCAAGCTCTTTATCAATAGCCTCTTTACGAGAAACCGAAAGCTCATCTTTTTCCTTTTTCAAAGCTTGTCTTTCAATCTCTAAAGACATAATCTTGCGTGTTAAAGTATCTAACTCTACTGGAACAGAATCTAACTGCATCTTAATCGTTGCACAAGCCTCATCCACTAAATCAATCGCCTTATCTGGTAAATAACGATCCGTAATATAACGATCAGACAAAGTAGCCGCAGCAACCAAAGCATTATCTTTAATTGTTACACCATGAAAAATCTCAAAACGCTCCTTAAGACCTCTTAAAATAGTAATCGTATCTTCCACCGTAGGCTCAGAAACTAATACCTTTTGAAATCTTCTTTCCAAAGCTCCATCTTTCTCAATATACTTACGATACTCATTCAAAGTCGTTGCTCCAATTACATGAATCTCACCACGAGCAAGCATTGGTTTAAGCATATTAGAAACATCCATAGCTCCCTCAGCACCACTGCCAACAATCATGTGAATCTCATCAATAAACATAATAATATTGCCATCACTATCTTGTATTTCTTTTAAAACAGCCTTAAGACGTTCCTCAAATTCACCACGATACTTAGCACCAGCCACTAAAGCCCCTAAATCAAGCTCCCATATCGTTTTATTTTTTAAACTATTCGGTACATCTCCAGCCACAATTCTCTGCGCAAGCCCTTCCACAATAGCAGTCTTACCAACACCAGGCTCACCAATCAACACTGGATTATTTTTACTTTTACGCGATAAAATTCGAATCACATTTCGGATCTCTTCATCACGACCAATAACCGGATCCACTTTATTATCCCGAACATTCTTCGTGATATCTCGTCCATATTTATCTAAAACATTCTTTAACTCTTCATTATTATTTGGATACATCCTACATACCTCCTTTTTACAGGAACTAGTATACATTATTTTTTAGCACTTGTCAAGAATGAGTGCTAAATTTTATGGATTTGATTAGCATAACCTCGTAAATAATCTAAATAACTCTGATATTGATGCAAAAAGAAACGATATTGACCTTCATAAGCTTGATCTAAAGGAATATCCTTCATTCTAGGCAATAAAGAAATTTTATAGAAAAAATACTCTTGATACTTTGTATCTTTCATAAATTCTAAAATTGTTTCTCCAGGTATTTGTTTCTCCTCACTTCTCCGCCATTTTAAAGCATAAGGAAACAAATCATTGTCTATTGAAACGTAAAAAGCTCTTTCAAAATCATAGTTGGGGGTCAAACGAACGTCCTCTTCATTTTCTAAAACCCCTAAATTCTTATAATGCATATCTGGATTACCAAGAAAAATTTGCAGTAAAAAGGCATCTAATAATTCCTTTTCCAGTCTTTGTAGAATAATTTCTTTATTTTTATGAGAACGATACCGATACTCAAATGCTTTTAAAACATCTTGAAAATTATACAATTCATCAAACGACTTCAAATCTTGGTATTCGTCTAATTCAACCGCATAAGAATAATAATAATCAATTAAAACGTCATACAAAGTAACTTCTTTTTCATGCGTTTTCTTATAATCATGACTCAGATGCCCAATTTTATCCTTATATTTTGCCAAAAGATATTCTACATATGCAATATTCAAGGAAGAACAAATAAAAGAGCAAAATAAGTCTTTATACAAATTTGCCTTCTCTGTTTCCTTAAAATACCAATTTTCCCTATCTATAGTAAAGCAAATAACTTGATTATGTCCAGCCGAAGAAATCACTTGTCCTTGGTAATCATCTAATAAAATAAAACCATTTTCTCTTTTCATAAGCATCACAACACCATTATATAAAGAAATGGTTATTTAAGCAACTTTTGCCTTCAAAGAAAAAAGCACTGAATTATTCTTCAGTACTTTCTTCAACGTTTTCTAAAGTAGTCTCTACTTCAGGAGATTCAACTTCATCTCCTGCTTCATCACTCATTAAATGTTCTTCTAAAACTTCACTAGCTTCATCATCCATAAATTGCTTTTGAAGTTCAATTTCAATATCACTATATTGATGAGCACCTGTACCAGCAGGAATTAACTTACCAATAATAACATTTTCTTTCAAACCTCTTAAATAATCTACAGAACCTTTAATAGCAGCATCGGTAAGAACTCTCGTTGTCTCTTGGAAAGATGCAGCAGATAAGAATGAATCAGTTTGTAAAGAACTCTTTGTAATACCAAGCATAATTGGACGTCCTTTAGCAGGAACTCCACCTCTTAAAATAACTGGTTTGTTTGCATCTGTAAACTCTTTTAAAGAAACACTTAAACCTTCAATTAAATCCGTATCTCCTGGATCAACAATACGTACTTTATTGATCATACGTTTACAAATAATCTCAACATGTTTATCGTTAATATCAACACCTTGTAATTTATAAACCATTTGAATTTCTTTTAAGATGTATTCTTGCGCGGTAATTGGGTTTGTTACTGCAAGTAACTCTTTAGGTGAAATAACACCCTCAGTAAGTTTGTCACCAGCATTTACCTCATCACCAATATTAACTCGAACTTTCATGTTGTAATTTGTAACATGTTCACGAGCTTCAACATCGTTTTCAACGATAATTTTATGTTTACCATTATCTTCCGTAATACTTGTAACTTTACCATTGATCTCGGCAATCGTTGCTTTTCCTTTTGGATTACGTGCTTCAAACAACTCTTCAACACGTGGAAGACCTTGCGTAATATCGTCTCCAGCAACACCACCAGAGTGGAATGTACGCATAGTAAGCTGTGTACCTGGTTCACCAATAGATTGAGCAGCCATAATACCAACAGCTTCACCTGTTTCAACTAAGTTACCAGTTGCAAGATTGCGACCATAACATTTTTGACAAACACCATTTTGTGTTTTACATGTTAATATACTGCGAATTTCAACAGCCTTAATACCAGCATCTGTAATCTTTTTAACGATATTTTCAGTGATCATTACACCCTTTTCAGCAATAACTTCTTTTGTTTCAGGATGAACGATTCTTTGAGCGGTAAAACGACCTAAAATACGTTCAGCAAGAGGTTCAATAACACTACCATCTTTATCGTTAATTAAATCTTGAACTACAACACCTTGAATAGAACCACAATCATGTTCCTTAACAATAATATCTTGAACAACTTCAACTAAACGACGAGTTAAATAACCAGAGTCAGCAGTACGTAAAGCTGTGTCGGCAGAACCTTTTCTTGAACCATGACTTGATAAGAAGAACTCAGATACGCTTAATCCTTCAGAGAAGTTAGACATAACTGGAATTTCAATCGTTGTACCATCTGGTTTAGCCATCAAACCACGCATACCAGCAAGCTGAGCAAAGTTTGAAATAGAACCACGGGCACCAGAGTTCATCATCATGAATAATGGATTATCATAATCATTACTAGCAATAGCTTTTAATTCATCTTTAATCTTATCATTAGCCTTTGTCCAAATATCAATAACCGTATTATAACGTTCTTCTTCCGTAATCATACCACGTTTAAATTGTTTATTAACTTTTTCAACTAACTCTTTAGATTCTTCAATAACTTGATGTTTTGTTTTTGAAGGAACAATGTCCGCAGCAGAAACCGTAACTCCGGCAATCGTTGAATATTTAAATCCTAAATCTTTCAACTTATCCAAGAAAATACTTGTTTCTGTCGTATGATAACGTTTAAAGACTTGAGCAATAATCTTACTTAAATCTCCCTTAATAAATGGTTTTCCTAAAGGCATTTCTTTAATAGCTTCAGGAATATTTGTTCCCATTGGTAAGAAGAACTTACTAGGCGTAATTCCCTCAATATTTTCTTTACTTGCCTCATTAATATATGGATAACTATCTGGTAAAATCTCATTAAATATTATCTTACCACAAGTCGTTACTAAATATTTATCCATTTGATCTTCAGTAAATAATTTATGTTTAAATGAACGAACTGGCAAGGCAATACGCGTATGAAGTGTAATCTCTTTACGAGCATAAGCCATTAAAACTTCATCAGAATCTTTATAAACCTTACCTTCATGCTCTTCACCAGCTTTTTCTTGCGTTAAATAACAGTTACCTAACACCATATCTTGCGAAGGCGTAACAATAGGTTTACCATCTTTTGGATTCAAGATATTTTGGGCACCAAGCATCAAAATACGAGCTTCAGCTTTAGCTTCCTCAGATAAAGGAACATGCACAGCCATTTGGTCACCATCGAAGTCAGCATTAAAACCAGTACAAACAAGTGGATGCAAACGAATAGCCTTACCACCAACAAGTTTTGGTTCAAACGCTTGAATACCTAAACGGTGAAGTGTAGGTGCTCTATTAAGCATTACAGGATGCTCTGTAATAACATCTTCAACCACATCCCATACACAATCATCCTTTGCATCAATTAACTTCTTAGCCCCTTTAATATTATGAGCGAGACCTCTTTCCACAAGACCATGAATAACATGAGGCTTAAATAACTCTAAAGCCATATCTTTTGGAATACCACATTGATACATCTTAAGATTAGGTCCAACAACAATAACACTACGACCAGAATAGTCAACACGTTTACCAAGTAAGTTTTGACGGAAACGACCTTGTTTACCTTTTAACATACTAGATAAACTCTTTAAAGGACGATTACCTGCTCCAGAAACACTTCTTCCTCTTCTTCCATTATCAAACAAAGAGTCAACTGCTTCTTGAAGCATTCTTTTCTCATTTTGAACAATAATCGTAGGAGCCCCTAACTCTAAAAGCTTCTTTAAACGATTATTACGATTAATAATTCTTCGGTATAAATCATTCAAATCACTCGTTGCAAATCTGCCACCATCAAGTTGAATCATAGGTCTCAAATCAGGTGGAATAACTGGAATAACATCCAAAATCATCCATTCAGGACGATTGCCACTCTCTTGGAAAGCAACTAAACAATCCAAACGTTTTACCAAACGAATTCTTTTTTGACCAGAAGCATTTTCAAGTTCAGCTCTTAACTCCTCAACTTCTTTATCAATATCAACTTCTTTTAAAAGCGTTTTAATCGCTTCAGCACCCATGCCTACTTTAAAACTATTTCCATACTTTTCATAATAAGCACGATACTCTTTATCTGAAAGAGTTTGCTTCTTTCCTAAAGGTGCACTTCCTGGATCTAAAACAACATAACTAACAAAGTATAAAACTTCTTCCAAATCTCTTGGACTCATGTCCAAAACAAGCCCCATCTTAGAGGGAACACCCTTAAAGAACCAAATGTGAGAGCAAGGAGAAGCAAGCTCAATATGTCCCATTCGCTCACGACGAACCTTAGACTTCGTTACTTCTACCCCACAACGATCACATACAACATTTTTATAACGTAATCTTTTATACTTTCCACAAGAACATTCATAATCCTTTGTAGGACCGAAGATCTTTTCACAGAAAAGTCCATCACGTTCAGGTTTTAAAGTACGATAGTTAATTGTTTCAGGCTTTTTAACTTCTCCATAAGACCAAGAACGAATTTGTTCTGGACTAGCAAGACTAATTTTTAACCCTTTAAAGTTATTAACTTCTATCATTCTTCTTCACCCTCCTCAAGTTCACTATCTAAATCCAAATCTCCTGGAAACTCAAGATCATCTAAATCATCTTCAAACTCATCTTCATAAGCTTCTTCTTCAGCTGAAGCATCTGATTCCTCAGGCATAGCTTCAGTATCACTCATATCAATTTCATCAATTTTAATCAAATCTTCTTTTTCTTCCTCAACTTCAATATCTTTTAAATCTAATAACTCATCTTTATTATCAATAATCTGAACATTTAAACCTAAAGCTTGGAACTCTTTAATTAATACTCTAAATGATTCTGGAACACCAGCTTGATTTACAGTCTTACCTTTAACTAAAGCTTCATAAACTTTAACACGTCCAATAACATCATCAGACTTAATCGTTAAGATCTCTTGAAGAACATGAGCAGCACCATAAGCATACAATGCCCAAACTTCCATTTCACCAAAACGTTGTCCACCAAATTGAGCCTTACCACCTAATGGTTGTTGTGTAACTAAACTATATGGACCAGTAGCTCTTGCATGAAGTTTATCATCAACCATGTGATGCAACTTAACCATATACATAACACCAACATTAACCTTATGCTCAAATGGTTCTCCGGTACGGCCATTAATAAGCGTTACCTTACCATCTTCACTCATACCAGCTTCGCGCATTTCCTCATGAATATCATCAATATTGGCTCCATCAAATACTGGAGTTGCATAATGAACACCTAATCTTTTACCAGCCATACCTAAATGAACTTCTAAGATTTGACCAATATTCATACGAGATGGCACACCAAGTGGATTAAGCATAATATCAACTGGACGTCCATCTGGTAAATAAGGCATATCCTCTTCTGGTAAAACAAGTGAAATAACACCTTTATTACCATGACGACCACTCATCTTGTCACCAACTTGAATCTTACGTTTTTGAATAATATAAACACGAATAATTTTAAATACACCAGCAGGAAGTTCATCACTATTCTCTTTAGTATAAACTTTAACATCATGAACAATACCTGCCGCACCATGCTCAACCTTTAAAGAAGTATCACGCACTTCACGAGTCTTTTCTCCAAAAATAGCATGTAATAGTTTTTCTTCACTTGTTAGCTCTTGAACACCCTTAGGAGTTACTTTTCCAACTAAAATGTCGCCTTCTTTAACCTCAGTACCAATTCGAACAATACCTTCACTATCCAAATTCTTACGAGCTTCTTCACCAACATTAGGAATATCTCTTGTAATTTCCTCAGGTCCTAACTTCGTATCACGACATTCAACTTCATACATTTCAATATGTAGTGAAGTATAAACATCATCTTTAACAAGTCTTTCATTTAAAATAACAGCATCCTCGTAGTTATAACCATTATAAGTCATGAATGCAACAGTCATGTTTTTACCTAAAGCAAGTTCACCATGATCTGTACTAGGTCCATCAGCTATAACTTGTCCAGCACTAACTTTATCGCCTTTGTGAACCAAAGGAATATGATTTGTACAAGCACCAGCATTATTACCTTCGAAATTAGCTAAATAATAAGTATCTTTACCTTTAGCATTCTTAACAATAATCTTTTTAGCATCAGCATACTCTACAACACCATCAGCCTTACAAACAATGGTACTTCCTGAATATTTTGCTGCAACCCACTCTACACCAGTACCAACAATTGGCGCTTCACTCTTAAGTAAAGGAACAGCTTGACGTTGCATGTTTGAACCCATCAATGTCCGGTTAGCATCGTCATAGTTCAAGAATGGAATACAACTTGTCGTAATAGAAACAACCTGACTTGGCGAAACATCGACATAATTAACTTTATCCTTAGAAACCATAACATTGTCGCCATTATAACGAACAATAACTTCATCCTCAACAATATGATTATCATCATCCAAAGCAATATTAGCTTGAGAAATATAATAATCAGCTTCCTCATCAGCAGTCATATAATAAACTTCATCCATTAAAACTTTACCATCAACAACCTTACGATAAGGAGTCATAATAAAGCCATACTCATTAATTTTAGCATATCCAGCTAAAGAAGTAATAAGACCAATGTTTTGACCTTCAGGAGACTCAATTGGACAAATACGACCATAATGGCTTGCATTAACGTCACGAACATCCATACCAGCACGTTCACGAGATAAACCACCAGGTCCTAAACTAGAAAGACGTCTCTTATCCGTTAACTCTGCAATAGGATTAATTTGATCCATGAATTTAGAAAGCTGAGAACTACCAAAGAATTCTTTTAATACAGCAGTAACTGGACGAATATTGATGAGTGACTTAGGTGTAATATCTTCAGCTTCTTGAGTAGTCATACGCTCACGAATAACTCTTTCCATACGTGCCATACCAACTCTAAATTGGTTTTCAATTAACTCACCAACTTGACGAACACGACGATTTCCTAAGTTATCAATTTCATCAGTATTGCCAATGCCATCTAATAAATTCAAATAATAGTTAACAGAAGCATAAATATCAGGAATAGTAAGTCTTCTTTCCTCAACACTAGTATCAATACCAATAATCTTCTCTACCTTATCTGGATTATTTTTATTTTGGACAAGAATCTCTTGAACACGATTATATTGATCCAATTCCTCATGAATTTGAACATTCTTCATACCATAGCCATTAGCTAAAACTGGTTTTAACTCATCTAAGACTTCCTTATTAATATAAGTTCCTTTGCTAAATAAGACTTTACCATCAACCTTAATATCCTCAGCTAAAGTACATCCAACCAAACGATCACAAACATTTAACTTCTTATTAAACTTATAACGACCAACCTTAGCCAAATCATAACGGAAATGATCAAAGAATCTCGTAATAAGTTGATTCTTAGCTGAATCAAGTGTCGCAGGCTCTCCTGGACGCAACTTTTCAAAAATATCAATTAATGCTTCATCCGTATTTCTAGTACTATCTTTCTCAAATGTATTGGTTAAATAATCATTTTCCCCGAAAACATTAATAATATCCTCATTAGAAGATAAACCTAATGCTCTTAAGAAAGTCGTAATAGGCACCTTACGAGTCCGGTCAATACGAACATAAATAACGTCTCTTGCATCTGTTTCAAATTCAAGCCAAGTACCCTTATTAGGAATCATTTCTCCACTAATAATACGACGTCCATTCTTATCTACTTCACGTTTAAAATATACACTTGGACTACGAACCAATTGAGAAACAATAACACGTTCAGCACCATTAATAATGAATGTTCCAGATTCAGTCATTAAAGGCATATCACCTAAAAAGATCTCTTGTTCCTTTACTTCACCAGTCGCATGAATGAAAACTCTAGCCTGAACCTTCAAAGGTGCAGCATAGTTAACCATTCTTTCCTTTGCTTCTTTTACCGAATATCTAGGTTCATCAAAAGAATAATCTCCAAAGTCAACAGTTAAATTTCCAGTAAAACTTTCCACCGGAAACAACTCTTCAAAAACTTCCTTAATTCCTTCCTCTAGGAATCTTTGATAGCTCTTCTTTTGAATCTCTAACAAATCGGATAGTTCCATAGTGTTTTTACTTTTCGAAAAACTTCTTCTCGTACGATAATCTCCACATTTTTTTAGTTTATAAGCCACGATCTCACCCCATCTAAATTTCATTTTTTGGAAAACCCTACGTTTCAAAAACTAACACGTCACCAATTTATAATTTTACAAGCAATCTAACATGATGTCAATAAATTTTTGCTCGCATAATATAAAAACCTTTATCTTTCTTTACAATTTCACATTTATAAATTGGTTCAAGTAGTTTTAAAATACTTATGGCCCCCTGATCCTTTCGAATCACAAACCATAAAACCCCATCAGGATTTAAATAATCTCTTGCCTTTTCTAATATTTCTAAAACAACAGCTTTCCCCGCTCGTATAGGCGGATTCGTCACAATTAAATCAAAAGTTCCCTCAACACTTTCATAAATATTACTTTCCAAAGCTTTTCCTTTTACTTTATTCTGTTTAATATTACGTTCACTTAAATGAACGGCTCGTTTATTCACATCAACAAGAGTAACTTCACTATCAAAAACTTTGGCTAAAACAATACCTAAAAAACCATAGCCACATCCAACATCCAAAAGAGTTTTAGGAATATGTTCTTCTTTTGCTAAGACTGTATCTACAAGTAAACGACTTCCATAATCAATTTTATCCTTAGAAAACACGCCTAAATCACTGAAAAAAGTGAAAACATGCCCCTTGTTTTCATAAATAATGCTCCGCAATTCACTACGAAGATTAGTATTATTTGTGAAGTAATGTTCCAAATGACCACCGTTCGTTTCTTTGTATAACTTGTGTTAATAATGTAACAAATTTTTAAAGTCGCGTCAATACTTTTTTCGTTCCTTTCTTCAATTTACAAAAATTTAGTTTTAAGGAAAAATAAAGCCGAAATATTGATTATGTTTTAACAGATAAATACTATGAAAAACTAAAATAAGCCGAATTTACCAATAAAATACTCAACAAAAAATATTAATAGTATCAAAATAAGTTAAATTATAATGGTTAATTTTAATATAGTCATCACCTCCCGACACGTTATCAGCAATTTATTCTCTAACAACGAAAATATTTTAAAGGACCTGCCCCCTTCGTATTTTTATATAGTTGACTAATATCTCTAAAGAAAAAATCACAAGTTTACTGTGATTTTTTCTATCCCTTTTCGTCTAAATTACAACTATCCATAAGCTCTTTAGTTTGTCCTGGTTATTCAATTTTTCTTATTATACCTTGAGACATCATATTTTTTATATTTTTCCTTAAGTTCTGAAAGAGTCGCTTTCGTATTTAACAGTTCCTTAAAGTTGCTACTTCCCTCACTTATTTTATCCATAAAATTCTTGTAATTTTCTAAAAGCAAACGAAATCAAAACACCATTTTTCTAAAAAAATAGCCCCAAGAATTAGGACTATTCAATTGAATTTGCATTTTCAGTAAAATAAAGACTACGATAAACCTCATTATTTTCTAGTAAAGCTTTATGTGTTCCACTACCAGCTAAAATACCTTTATCAATCACATAAATACGATCCGCATCAACAATTGTTGAAAGCCTGTGCGCTACAATAATTACCGTATGATCACTTACAAGTTCATCAATCGTTTTCTTAATGTACTCTTGAGATTCATTATCAAGAGCACTTGTCGCCTCATCAAATAAAATGATTTTCGTTTGTAAAAGCAAAGTTCTGGCAATCGCAATTCTCTGTTTCTGACCACCGGAAAGATTAATACCACCTTCACCAATAACCGTTTCATACTGTTCAGGTAAACTCATGATATATTCGTCTATATAAGCTTTTTGACAAACCATGCGAATCTCTTCTAAAGTAACATCCTCACGAACCAACCGGAAATTATCCATGATACTCAGATTAAACAAAAATGGACTTTGCCGAATAATTGAAATATTTTGTCGTAAAGAATTTTCCGTTAAGTTTTGTAAAGGTATGCCATCAACCAAAATCTGTCCTTCAGTCGCATCAAAATATCGTAGTAACAAATTAAAAATTGTACTCTTACCGTTACCACTTCGTCCAACAACGGCAATTTTCTTATGAGGTTCAAACACTAAACTTAAACCATTTAAAGTATACTTTTCTTCATCACGATAACGAAATTTTACATCTTTAAACTCAATCTTACCTCTAGCTTTTTGAAGCTCTACATCGCCAAACTTCTCATCTTCGTATAAACGATTATGAACAATTTCATCTATTCTCTTTAAAGAAACATATACCTTGTTAAAGTTCACTCCAAAATCACTAATACTTTCGACAACCTCATCAATACGCCATATATAACTTTCGAGCATCATAAATACCCCTAAAGTAATAATACCATCAATATAATATTTACCACTTGTAAAGAAAATGACAAATTGTAGCAAATAATAAGCAACATTATTAAAAGCCCAATACCATCTTTCATAACGAGCCGCATTGCTCTGACTTAAATACATTCCATCTAAAACTTTGAAGACTCTTTGTTCAACATTTTTCTTAATCCCTAAAGCTTTAACTTCTCGAATACCCGTAATATTTTCCGTAGCATCCTTAACATATTTATCGCTTTGTTTTTTTATCTCTTCATTACTCTTTTTGATCTTCGGAAAAAACTTCCAAGAAATAAATCCCATAATCACGATCAAAAGAATAATTTCCATACCCAAAAGGAAAGAAACACGAAAACAAATAACTAAAACAACCAAAACAACCAAAGCTCTACAAATCAAACGTACCATTTTAGATAACAGTTCAATAACCCGATCAGGATCTGTATACAAACGATTAATAAATTCACCAACACCTATATCCTCAAAAGCTATAGCCGGCAAGTTATCAATTTTGCAATATAAATCTTTACTAACATTTCGCATAAACTTGATTTCTAAATAATTATACAAATAATCCCTTGGAATCTGTAAAATAGAAAACAAAAGAATATAAATACCTTCATAAATAGCCAAATAGAAAACAAATTGGTCAAAATGTCCCTCTGTCAAAGCTTCAATCAAAACTCCCCATAAAACCGCAGCAAATAAAGATGGAAGATAAGAAACAGCCACAAGAACAATATAACCAAATAAGCGTAGTTTATCATCTTTAATATAATGCCACAAAATTTTAAATGTTTTAACCTTACTCAACCCACTCACACCTTTCTAAAAAAAAGACTACCTCAAAAGTAGCCTTTTCGAATAAAATAAGAATAAATTACCACATCAAAGTGGAAATTATCCATTTCCAAGTACTACCAAAAACAACATAAAAATCTTCTAAAACAAAATTTACCATAATTTCCACTCCTTTCTTCATGCAAATTCACCACAAGAGTATCATACAGTAATAAATCTTGTCAAGAAAAAAAGATACCTTCTAAAGGTACCTAATTTACTAAGGAATCTAAGTCAACATCACTACGATCATGCTTAATTTGTTCCCAACTTTCCGTTTTCTTAAATAAACAAATGATATTAATTGGAATCCACGTTGCAATAAATAAGGAAAAGAACAAAATACCCGTAATAATATTTTTAGCACTTTTACGATTATATTTCACAACAAAAATATTCATAGCCACATTGAGAATATAGAACACTACAAAGAATAATAATCCTGAAGCATACAAGTAAGAGAAGAAATCAAAGAGTTCAACCCCAACAACATTAAAAATGATCAAAACAATTGTTAAAAGAAGTCCGAGCACAGTAACAATTGGCGCAACATACATCATAAACATATCAAAGCAAGCAATATTACCTGTTTTCAAAAAGTTTTTTAGTAGTTTGCCACCATAAACTTTTAAACAACTTAACGTTCCACTCGTCCATCTTTTTCGTTGTTTCCAACTTGCCCAGAAACTTTGAGGATGCTCATCATAAGTAATAGCTTCCTCGACAAAAGCAACTTGAATTCCTCTTAAGGCACATTGTCCAGTAAACTCAGAGTCCTCAGTCAACGTTACCGTATGAAATCCTTTTTCAACAACATTCTTTTTAACCATAAAACCCGTTCCATTAATAGCTGCCGAACCAGAAAAGTTCATTCGAGCCCGGTTAAAAAAGAAATTCTGAATAAAGTAAAATAATGTATACGAACCAGTTAACCAGTTATCTCCCATATTTTTCGCATCTCGAAAACATTGTGCAACTTCAGCTCCCTCACATAAAGCATCATTCATTCTAGCTAAAAAATCAGGATGAACAAGATTATCGGCATCAAAAATTACAAATGCATCCAAATCTTCACGTTTAACTAACTTTTTAAATGTATCTTCTAAAGCGTCTCCTTTTTGTTTTACTAAAACATCACAATGGATAATAGTTGCTCCAGCTTCTCGAGCAACCTCTTCTGTATTATCTGTACAATTATTAGGTACTACAAAAATCTCATATAAACTAGCTGGATATCTTTGCTTTTGTAAACTCTTAATTAAAGCGCCAATAACTTTCTCTTCATTTCGTCCAGGAATGACTATCCCAAACTTATATTTAGGTTTATGTCTTCCAAACATACTTTTATGATAATTTTTAAAACCAAATAAACCAGTCACTGCAAAATACATGCAATATATAAATGATAGTGCAAATAAGATATAATATATCGTTACTACTACACTCGCCATCTTATTTCAATCCTTTCTCTTAACGTATAACACATTAATTAATATAACCAAATTATAGTATAAAAATGCTTGAATTGCAATTACAATTTTGTCATCATCCCTTCAGAGAAAAAAAGCTCTTCTAAAAATAGAAAAGCTTTTATGCATTAATTGATACGATTCATAGATACTGAAGCAGAATACAAATCATTTGCCACTAATTCAATATCAACACCAGAAGTATTAAAGAACTTAAATTTTGAATTAGCTGGAGCACTAAAGATTGCATTTCCACTAATCGTACCCGTAGCACACGGATAAACTTCATTATGTGTAGAAGAATGCGCAATTTTCACATCAAATGGTACAACCTGATGGAATTCAATTCCTAATGGTCTAGGTCCACAATAACCTGAAGTATCTTTATTACGAACATTTATCCACCAATGAACCATGTATTCACCAGCAGTTGGTATTGAAAATTCTCCTGTCGTTGCATCATAAGTAATCTCGTTTAACAAGTTAGGAACATTAAACTTAACAGATTCAGTCATAGGTATACCTGAATTGCTTTCATCATGCACCATAGCAAATGAGTTGAAATTTCCACCTGCAGGTCCAGTAGGTCCAGTGACTCCCGTTGGTCCTGTTGGTCCCGTAATTCCAGTTGCTCCTGTTGGTCCCGTTGGTCCCGTAATTCCAGTTGCTCCTGTTGGTCCCGTTGGTCCCGTAATTCCAGTTGCGCCTGTTGGTCCCGTTGGTCCCGTAATTCCAGTGGCTCCTGTTGGTCCCGTTGGTCCCGTAATTCCAGTGGCTCCTGTTGGGCCTGTTGGTCCCGTAACTCCAGTAGCTCCTGTTGGTCCTGTTGGTCCCGTAATTCCAGTTGCTCCTGTTGGGCCCGTTGGTCCAGTGATTCCAGTTGCTCCTGTTGGGCCGGTTGGGCCTGTACAGCATGGGCCAGTCGGTCCCGTTGGGCCTCCATATCCTTGAGGTCCTGTTGGTCCCGTTGGTCCTGTCGGTCCAGTATAACCGATAGGTCCTCTAGGGCCCGTTGGTCCCGTTTTACAACGGTCAACTAAACAATCTACTACCTCACATAGACTGTCGTTTTTACAATTATTTTCTGTGTCCATATTTTTTCTCCCTTCAATAATAGTTTTATTCGAAAAGAGAGAAATTGACTTGGTATATGTCCTAAAGTGTCAAAAAAAGAAAAGAAAATGTAAACTTTACATCTTCTTTTCTTGATCTTCTTCATGAATCTTTTCTAAAATATGCTCAATCTTATTACCATAAGCAATTGAATCATCATAAATAAACTTTAACTTTGGAGTTTGTCTTAAATCCATTTTTTCAGCCACAAACTTCCGCACAAAATCACTAGCCTCGTTCATTTCTTTTTCTAAGTCTTTTTTATCCATATCTAACATACTTGTAAAATAAATCTTAGCAAAAGATAAATCCTTTGATACATCAGCCGAAGTAATCGTAATGGTTTTTAAAAGATCATCATTTGTCTCTAAAAGTAATATCTCTGAAATTGTTCGAACCAGTTCACTATTAATTCGTTCTAGTTTTACACTCATCTTTTAATCTCCACCATTTCATAATTTTCTATGATGTCGCCTTCTTTAATATCACTGTAATTTTCTAGAGTAATTCCACATTCAAAACCTTTCTTCACTTCTTTAGCCTGATCTTTTTCCCTTTGAATAGAAGCAATTCTTCCATCATAAATAATGACTCCATCACGAATAACTCTAGCTTGAGCTCCGCTTTTCATAATTCCTTCTGTAACATAACATCCAGCAATCTTACCCACTTTAGAAAAAGTAAATATTTTACGAATCTCAGCACTACCTAAAACATGCTCTTCAAACTCAGGATCTAAAAGACCTTTCATAGCAAGTTCCATCTCTTCAATCACTTTATAAATAATGGTATACAAACGAATTTCTACACCATACTCTTTTGCTACTTCTTTCGTAATCGAAGAAGGAATAACATTAAAGCCTATAATAATTGCATTTGAAGCATTAGCTAAAACAACATCGCTTTCCGTAATCGTTCCAATGCCACTGCGAATAACGTTAACTCGAACCCCTTCAACATCAATTTTTTCTAAAGAAGAACGAACAGCTTCCTCACTTCCACGGACATCTGCTTTTAAAACAACATTAATTTCTTTTTGACCAGATTTGATTTTCGCAAACAAATCATCTAAAGAAACAACTTCTTTCTTATTCTTTGCTTCTTTCAAAGCAGCATATCGTTTAGCAGCAATAGACTTAGCTTCACTTTCCGTTTCAAAAGCCATAAACTTATCTCCAGCACTAGGATTATCCGAAATACCTGTAATCTCTACCGGTGTCGAAGGACCAGCTTCCACAATAGCCTCACCACGATCATTTTTCATCGTTCTAACACGACCAGCAAAAGCTCCAACTACAATTGGATCACCTAAACGTAATGTTCCATTTTGAATCAATAATGAAGCAACTCCACCAATATTCTTATCTACCTTAGATTCAATAACTGTTCCAATAGCATAACGAGAAGGATTTGCTTTATATCCATTTACTTCACTAATAATCTGAATCGTTTCTAAAAGAAGATCAACACCTTCTCCCGTTTGAGCTGAAATATTAACAAATGGAATTTCTCCACCCCATGTTTCAGGTGTAATACCATGCTCACTCATTTGTTGCATAACACGTTCAATATTAACATTTGGTTTATCAATCTTATTTACAGCAACAATAATAGGTACACCAGCACTCTTAGCATGATCAATTGCTTCAACCGTCTGAGGCATTACCCCATCATCCGCTGCCACAATAATAATAACGATATCTGTCACACTTGCTCCCCGTGCCCGCATCTCAGTAAAAGCAGCATGACCTGGTGTATCAATAAAAGTAATCTTACCATCATTATGTGTAATTTGATAAGCACCAATATGTTGTGTTATACCACCGAATTCACCCTCAACAACCTTACTATGGCGAATATAATCCAAAAGCGTTGTTTTACCGTGATCAACATGTCCCATAATCGTTACAACAGGTGGTCTTAAAACCAAATCTTCTTCTTTATCATTCACTTCAAATTCTTCGAAGTTCGTAACATCTTGCGTTTCTTTTTTCTTCAAAGTTTTTCCATAATCCAAAGCAACTAACTCAGCTTGTTCAAAATCAATAGCCTGATTCAAACTAACCATTGCCCCAAGACTCATTAACTTTTTAATAATATCCGTTCCACTAATATTTAAAGCATCCGCTAAATCAGCCACAGTCATATTATTTTTATATAACACAACATCATCTAACGCCTGATTCGTCATCAATTTTTCTTTATGCTTATACATTTCCTTACGTTTATTAAAATACTCAGACTTACTAGACTCCACTTCACTACGTTTCTTTAACTTCTGCTTCTTCGTTTCTGGATTCATCGTATGAATATTTGTAGACGCAACTAACTCCTCAACAACTTCATCAATACTATCTTCCTCTTCATAAGTCGATTCACTATCTGTACTAATCAAGTTCGTTGCAAAATCCAAATTAATAACATCATCATCAGATAACTCATCCGTCGCCTTTTTTACATCAATACCTAAAGTTTCACACTTTTTCAAAACCTCAGCCACAGATAAAGAAACACTCTCTGCATATTCCTTTACAGTCATAAATAACACATCCTTTCTAATTATTTTCTTCCCTAATCATACCTTCTAACTCATCATAAATAGAAGCTGGGACTTCCACATCCAAAGCTCTATCCAAAGCCTTACTCTTTTTAGCTTTTAAAATAACCTCTTTAGTAAGCTTTAAATATGCTCCTTTTCCATTCATCTTTCCCTCTGAATCAATACAAACCGTCCCTTCAGGTGTACGAACAACTCTCACTAACTCTCTTTTCTCGCACTTTTCACGTGTAACCACACAAGTGCGCATAGGAATTTTTCTAACTTTCATCCTAACCTCCTGTCTATCTATTTCAAAACACGCTCAAGCAAGTATGGTAAAGTAGCCTCAAACGAACAACTTGCTGCTTGCTCATGACCGTCACCACCATAACTTTCTGCCAAACTTCTTACCTCAACATTCTCTTTTAAAGCTTGGAAAGAAACCGAACTGTTATCTGGTGCAAAAAGCATTAAAACATCTAACTGAGGACTTACTCCTTTCAAATATTCTGCCAAGTCATTACGTATTTCATACGGACCAAAAACACAGCCAACTTGATAATCCCCATATTGCTGAACCTGAACAGAACGACTAAGTTGCTCGATCAAAAGCCCATCCTCTTCAATTCTTTGTAATAAAACATCACTAGGACATAAATCAGTAACATAAACCTGATCATAATTCTTTGCCTGATTTATCTTTAAAAAGAAATCCAAATATGTATCTAACTCTTCGACTCCCTTACATAAAGTAAAATCAAGATATTCATCCATAAGTTTACCCAAAATAACACATCCTAAACCATCCGGATCGCTCATATGAGTAAAAAGTTTAATCATTATCTTTATTTCCTTCCTCATTAATTTGCTTTAAAGTCTTTACTTCAATCTTGTATTTCGTCAAACGACTAGCAAGTTTAATATTAGAACCCTTTTTACCAATTGCTAAAGACAAATTATCATCATCCACAATTGCTAAAGCCTCTTTTTTCATCGGATCAATAATATTAACCGTAACATTCTTAGCAGGCGCTAGGGCATTTGCAATAAACTCACTAGGTTCAGCACTATAACGAATCAAATCAATCTTCTCACCATTAAGTTCCTTCAAAATACTGCCAATTCGAGATCCATGTTCCCCAATACAAGCGCCGATTGGATCAACACGATCATCATTAGAATAAACAGCTACTTTACTACGAATACCTGGCTCACGCACAACTGCATAAAGCTCAATCGTTCCATCAACAAGTTCTGGAATCTCCGTTTCAAATAAACGTTTAACAAAACCATAATGCTTTCTTGAACATAAAATTAAAGGTCCCTTAGTAGTCTCTTCAACTTTCGTAAGATAAACTCTAATATTTGTTCCCATTTTAACAACTTCACCAGGAATCATCTCTGATTTTGGTAAAATACCGCGAGACTTTCCTAAATCAACATAATAGTTCCTTTGATCTTCCATAGCCAAAAGACCCATCATCATTTCTCCTTGTTTATCTTGGAACTCTTCCATAATACTTGCTCGTTCAGCTTCCCTAATCTTCTGTGTTAATACCTGCTTAGCTGTTCCAGCGGCAACACGTCCAAAATCCTTAGGTGTAACTTCCTTTTCAATCGTATCCCCAATTTGAATCGTTGGATCCATCTCTCTTGCTTCATCAAGCAAAATTTGGGCATCAACATTAATCTCAGGTGGAATCCGAACAATATTTCCTTCTTCATCGGTCGTTTCAGTTCCATCATCATAATCATCAACCACAACATAATAAGAAAATACTCTTATATCTCCAGTTTCACGATCAATTTTTACCTTAACATTTGTCTTAGATTGAAAATTCTTCTTATAAGCCGTTGCTAAAGCAAGCTCCATCGCATCAAAAACAATATCCTTACTAATTCCTTTTTCCTCTGTAATATGATTCAACGCCTTAATAAATTCTTCACTATTCATCCTGATCATCCCTTTCCTTACTTGACACATCCAAAATATAAGACTCCTCAATTAAATCAAGATCATCCAAAATTGGATTAATAATATTTGTTGCTTCTACCACCGTATCCAAATCAAGGCCATTTACCCGATCCAAAACAATATTAAGAAAATAATAACTTCCATCCTTTACATATTCAATCGAATCCACAACGATATTCATTTCCTGTAAAGGTTTTTGGATGGCATCCCTAATTTTATCTAACATGGCTTACATCACCCTTTCCAATAATAAAAGTGGGAATTTCTGCCCACTTAAATCTGATACCTGTATTATAACATACTTTTTTTATTTGTAAAATCTTTTTTTCTACCGCTTATGCTCAAAACTAGAATAATCTATCCCATATTTTCTAAGCGTATTTAAAATATAAAAAGCATCTCTATAATTAAAAGAATCTATTTTAGAACTACAAACTACATCCTGAAGCGTATATATGCGCTCTTGTTTTAACAAATTAGAAGCTCGAAAAGAAAACAACTGATCTACTCCAATTTTATCAAACTCGCCTAACTGAATCAAATTTTCAACAATTTCTTTCTTACTATAAAAGCCAATTTTATCAAATAAAGATATTAAAATATTTTTCCAAGAAGAATAAATCTCTTTATCTAAAAAAGGCTCATCAAATACGTGTTCAAGATACAACTTGAAATAATCCTGTTGAATTAAATCCTGTAAAGATAATACTCCTCTTACTTTCAATCTCTGAACAAGATCTTCCTTCCAAAACAAAAAAGATAACGGAATATTTTGATAATTCTTTTCTTTAAGATCTCTTCGTATATTCATTCCTGGTTGTAAATCATTAATTCGAGCATCTTCAAAAGAAAAATTATATTCACGTACTCTACTCAAAAGCTCATTCCAAACAGGCTCTGTAAAAGAAACAAAATACTCAAAAGGACAAGCAAGCAACATTCCGACAGTCTTAATTCCTGCTTTATTTAAGACATTTCTACTTTTTTTAGAAAGATTAAGACCAACAATCAAAGCATCACAATTTCCTTCAACCAATTTTCTTTTCTCTTTTAACATATCCATATGTAAAGTCATCTTATAAAGAATACTACGAATTAAATTTGCAGCATGATACTGCGAAACAGTGTTTTCAAAATAACCACTTTCCAAAACACTCTGTCCAACCGCAGCATAAGACAACCTTACTCCTTGATCAAACACTCCCATTGTTTTACGCAAAAACCACGTTTCTTTCTCATCCAATCCCAAAATACATTTCTTATCTAAAAGATTAAGATCTCTCTGAAAATAAGCTAAACACTCTGCATCCAAACTTGAAATCCATTGTTCTAAATAATTAATATTCATAACGTATTCAAATAATCAATTGCAAACGTTGCTGCAACCGTCCCATCACTTGTCGCCGTTGTAAGTTGTTTCACTTGCTTATCCCTGACATCACCAGCCACAAAAAGACCCGCTACCGAAGTTTCAAGTTCATGATTGGAAAGAGCATATCCATTCGCATCTAAACTAAAAAAATTATCTAAAATCTCTGTATTCGGAGTTGACCCAATAGCTACAAAAACACCGTCGGTTTTAACTTCCATTTTCTTATCATTTACAACAATTTCCAAAGCCTCAACTTTATCATTTCCCATAATACCTTCAACCGTTGCATTATAAATAAATTCAATATTATCCTTTTCTTTTAAAGAAGAAACTTTAATTGGTTCCGCGCGAAAAGAATCTCTGCGATGAATAACATAAACCTTTTTACAAATATTAGAAAGATACAAAGCATCATCAATCGCCGTATTGCCACCACCGACAACACAGACCGTCTTATCCTTATAAAATGCTCCATCACAAGTAGCACAATAACTAACACCATTCCCAATAAATTTTTCTTCTTCTTTTATACCAAGCTTTCTTGGACTTGTTCCCGCAGCATAAATAACAGTCTTGCTTTCATAAGTCTTGTCCACGGTAATCACTTGAAACACATCACCATTCTTTTCAATTTGAATTATCTCATCATAAAAACATTCAACCCCTAAATCCTCAGCTTGTGCTTTCATCTTATTACCAAGTTCCATCCCAGAAATGCGATCAAACCCGGGATAATTTTCTACTTCAGTTGCCTTTGTAATTTGCCCCCCAAAAACCTCACGCTCAAAAATAGCCACTTTCTTACAAGCCCTTTTCAAATAAATTGCCGCGGTTAACCCAGCAGGTCCTCCTCCAACAACAATACAATCATACATATGCATTTTCCTTTCTAAAAATATTGTACCAAAAAAAGGCTATTAACCACAGCCTTATTTTAAACTTGCTAATAACTCATCCTTCTTCATAGAAGAATAACCCTTAACACCTTGTTCTTTAGCTACAGCTTTTAACTCAGCTAAAGTCATCTTGCTATAATCCTTTTTTTCTTCAGCTTTTTTTTCTTCTTTTACAGGTTGAGCTTCCTTCTTCTCTTCCTTTACTTCAGGCTTCTTGCCACTTTTTAAAGCATTTTGAGCAACTTCTACAAGTTCACTAAAAGCCTTAGGATTATCAATAGCAAGCTCACTTAACATCTTACGATTGATTTCTACACCTGCAACAGAAAGTCCATTCATAAACTTAGAATAGCTGATTCCATTTTCACGACATGCTGCATTAATACGTGCAATCCATAACTTTCTGAAATCTCTTTTCTTTTGTCTTCTATCACGATAAGCATAAGCTCCACTATGGAAAACTTGCTCTTGAGCAGTTTTATATAAACGATGCTTACTTCCAAAATAACCTTTAGCTTGCTTTAAAACTTTTCTTCTTCTATTTTTAGAAACAGTTCCACCTTTAACTCTTGCCATATTTACACCACCTTACTAGATAACAGATTTAATTCTGTTAGCTTCTCCTTTACTTAATGTTCCTTTATTACGTCTTTGACGAATTTGTTTTGAACTATCCTTACTTGTCTTATGGTTACCACCACTTACTTTATAAGAAAGTTCACCATTTTTTCTCTTTTTAAAAACTTTGCTACTAGCTTTATGTGTTTTCATTTTAGGCCCTTTTGCCATAATAACTTCCTTCTTTCTATTTTTTTGGTGCTAAGATAATAAACATGTTGCGACCTTCTTGTTTAATATTGGTCTCAACGATACTTACCTCACTTAACTTATCAGCAAATTTCTCAAGAACTTCTCGCCCTAACTCAGGATGCGCAATCTCTCTTCCCCGAAAATGAATAGATGCTTTTACCTTATGTCCACGACTTAAATAATCTGAAGCATTCTTACAACGAGTATCAAAATCATGAACATCAATCTTAACTGATAAACGATACTCCTTAAGTTCCTTATTTGTCTCACGTTGCTTTTTCAAAGCATCCTTTTGCTTCTTTTGCTTTTCATAACGATACTTGTTATAATCCATAATCTTACCAACAGCTGGTACAGAATTACCATTCATTAAAACCAAGTCCAAACCGGCAAAATTAGCAATCGTCTTAGCGTCTTCCAGAGATTTAATACCCATTTGCTCACCGTTAGGTCCAATTACCATCAATTCACTAACACGTATATTATCATTGATAAGTAAATCATCCGTCTTCTTTGCTATGTCAATGCACCTCCATACAATGAAAAAGATGAATACAAACAGTATTCACCTATCCCATTTTAAAAATCAAAAGAAATCTTCTAAATGGATAACCCAGTACTACTATACTTAGGTGAACAGGTGAACTGTTTCTTCGCTTTTTCTTATAACGTTATCCATATTACTAGGAATTCCATCGTTTGTCAAGTATTTTTTATTCTCTTCCTAAATGCTCTGCAGTCTCCTCAGCATACTCCGTAACATAAAAGGCCATATCTAAAGCATACTCTTCTTCTCCATCCTCTTCATAATAAAGAAAAATCGTATCAGCATCCTTATCAGGATCTAAAATAGCAACAATTTTAGTTCCAGTCTCCTTATCTACTCCACTAAGACGAACAGCCTTCTTTCCCTCATAAGTAACATCTTTCCACTTCACATTTGTCATCGCATAATCAACAACTTCACCAAATGTAACATTCTCATCCTCTAAAAAAACATTTTGCCACGACTTTACCAACTTAACTTCTTCAGATTGACCCCCAAAGAAAACAAAGGCAAGAACAACTATAACCACAACTATTCCTAAATATACTAAATTGCGATTGTTCTTCATCAAATCATTTACAGTCTTCTTAGGTTTTACATTAGAAACTTTCGTACCACAATTTCCACAAAAAGCTTCTCCTTTTTCTAACTTTTTTCCACAATTTTCACAATACATATAAACAACTCCTCTTCTTTCCAAACAAGTATAACACATTATAAAGAAGAAAAAAAGATGTAAAGAACTTTACGTTAAATAATCGTCTATACAATATTTTTTAAAAACCATGTTATAATAAGGATATAAAAATAGAGAGAGGTGTTTTAATGGAAAGAAACATTAAGTGTGACGTCGCCGTCTTAGGTGGCGGAGCTGCCGGTGTTGCAGCCGCACTCGCGGCATCTAAAGCAGGTGCCAAAACTGTTTTGATCGAACGAAATCCTTACTTCGGCGGTCAAGCAACAAACTCGCAAGTTACAGCATACTGTGGGTTCTTCACCAGAGGTGAAAATTACGATCAAGTCGTAGAAGGAATTGGTGGTGAAGTTCTAAAAAGACTCGAAAAATATGGAACAAATATTCATCCAAAACCTTCAAAATCAACAGGAAACGTATCCGTATCCTTTAATCCAGAGTATGTCAAACTTGTTATGGATGAAATGCTCAAAGAAAGTGATGTCGAATACTATCTCCATGCTCAAATGTATGAAGTAGTAAACGAAAATGGCATGATTAAACAAATGAAATGTACCGATGATGAAGGGACATTCACTGTTGAAGCTAAAGCTTTTGTCGATGCATCAGGTAATGCTAATCTAGTTCACTTTGCAGGAATCAAAACAAATTGGGGTGATGCGGAAGGAAAAGTTCAACAATCTTCATTACCATTTAGAATAGATAATATTCCAGCTCGTGAAATTATTAAACCAGAAATTGAAGAAGCCTTAAAAAAGGCCAAAGAAGCTGGTATTCCAATTCAAAAAGAAACTGGTTTAATCATTAAAATCTTAGACAAAGATTATGGCTACTGTACCATTCCAAGTACAATTGTCCCAGCTTTAGATGCCAAAACACTAACCGAAACTGAAATGAATTTACGTGGCCAAATTCACAACTATGTCGAAGCTTTCCAAAAATATTTAGATGGCTGTGAAAATCTCGTTTTATCTAGTTCAGGCCCATGTGTAGGTATTAGAGAAGCCAGAAGAATTATTGGCGAAAAAACTCTATATGGCGAAGAAATTATCACTGCTCCAAAAACAGACGATTCAATCGCTCGTGGCGGATGGAGTCCAGAAATGCATAAAAGCAATACAAATATAAAATATACACATATTCCAGATAATGAGTATTTTTCAATTCCACTTGGTTGCTTAAAAGTAAAAGATGCTAAAAACTTATGGGCTGCTGGAAGACTTATTTCCACAGACTCACTTGCTTTAGGTTCAGTCAGAGTTATGGGTACTGGTTTTGCAACTGGTCAAGCTGCTGGAGTTGCTGCTGCCTTAACACTAGATAATGAAACCTACGATGTCAAGAAAATTCAAGACGAATTAGTTAATCAAGGTGCATTAATTTAGAAAGGGATTTAGTATGAAAGAAGAAAAAAAGGAGAAAGCTCCAAAAGATAAAAGTCTCAAAGAATTAGTATGCACAATAATAGCTTTCGCAATCATTGCTTTATTCTTTTTCCTTGATCCTCCATCTGGTTTAAGTGCCGATGGAATGAAAGTTCTAGGAATATTTATTGGTATACTATTCTTATGGATCACAATAGGTATTGGTTGGCCTAGTTTACTCTGCTTACTAGCACTTGCTTTAGTACCTTCACTAGGAATGTCAACTGTTTTAACAAGTTCATTTGGTAACCAAACATTTGCTTTCCTATTATTTACATTCATGTTTACCTATGCCTTTTCGCAAACAGGCTATGTAAAAAAAATTGCTCTTGGGTTTGTCACCAGTAAATATGCTCGTAAATCACCATGGCGTTTTGCACTAATGTTCTTTGCTGCCGTTATAATAATTGGTTGTTTCATGTCACCTACCGTATTATACTTCGTTATTCTACCAATTTTAACGGAAATTTACAGCATATTAAAATTAGAAAAAGGAAATAAATATGCTAGCATGTTAATGATGGGCTTAGTCTTCTGTACTAGCTTATCATCAGGAATGACTCCAATTGCCCATGTCTTCCCAGTTCTTTCCATGAATGTCTATGAAAGTTTAACGGGAAATGTAATCAACTATGGACAATATATGATGTTCGCTATTCCTGTCGGATTGCTAATCTTCGCAGCAATGATGTTAGTCTTCCGTTTCCTAATGAATCCTAGTACAAAAGGAATTGATTTGCAATCAAAAGAATTAGATAAAATGAAAAAAGAAATCCCACCAGCAACAAGAGGAGAAAAAATGGTTTTAGCAACATTTGTCCTTGTCATTGCTCTATGGGTATTACCAAGTCTAATCGATATTAAATTTTTTGAATGGATTGATGGCTTTGGAACAGCAATGCCACCTCTACTTGGTATTATCATTCTATCTATCTTAAAATATGAAAAGAAACCATTAATCAATATTAATGAATCAATGGTAAAAGGTGTGTCTTGGCCAAGCATTATCATGGTTGCAGCCACTTTATCCTTAGGAGCCGCTATGACCAATAGTTCAATCGGTTTAACAAAATATCTATCTGATTCAATTGCTCCAATAACAAGCAACCTATCGCCGATATTATTACTTTTATTATTCGGTTTATGGGCTGGCTTACAATCCAATGTATCAAGCCATATGGTAACAGCCCAACTTGTACCAACAATTGCTGTACCAGTAGCTATGGCTTCAGGAGGAGCCCTAGGAGCTGCTGCAATTACATCTGTAATAGGCTTAATCGCTTCAACCGGTTCAGCCGCTCCACCATCAATGCCATACGTCGCCGTTGCAGGAAGTTCAGGTTGGACAACATCATCAAGTCTACTCAAATATGGTTTCCTAATGATGTTTATCATTATATTTATATCAGCCTTTATAGGCTACCCATTAGCAGACATTATTATGCGCTAAAAAAAGCACTGAGTTTTCAAATCTCAGTGTTTTTTATGAATTCAACTCCTGTATTAAATTCTTTAATTCCTTTTTAGGCACTCCAGTCATTTGACAAATAAACGCTTCGGATACACCTGCTTGCAACATTTTCTTTGCAATAGCTAACCGGCTTTCTTTTTGACCTAACTTTTGACCTAACATTTGACCTAATTTTTTACCTTCAGCCATTCCAGATTTCTTGCCCTCAGCTAAACCAGACTTTCGCCCCTCTTGATAAGCTTCACTTTGTTCCATGCGATCTTTATCATAATATAAGTAATCATCAACGCATCCCATTAAACTGGTTACTTCTCTTTGCATACTCAGCATAATTTCATCTCCTTCATATAGTTTACTCAATA